>CAMRDW010000037.1 GCA_947041315.1 uncultured Enterovibrio sp. | reverse complement strand
CAAAATCCAAACAAGAAGTGAGCAAGACCATAAAGGAAAGGATGATGCCATTTCAATTGACATATCACAGCATCACCTTTGAAAATGGAGGGGAATTTGCAGGACATTAAGATATAAAAATGCAGATTTGAGCCACTACAAAATAATGAACATCTCTAATCTGAATCAAACATTGAAGCTCATTTGAATATGAAGCTCACTATTTAAAAAAACGGTCATAAAGGAAAAAGAAAAATATATTCTTATTTAAATTTCTTATCTTTTTTCTTATATGTAGTCGGTTGAATCGGCTTTTCATTCAATTCATCATACCAAAGCTTATGGTGTTGTTTTACCCAACTTTCATCAACATATCCGGTTGTCATCCCCTCTAAAGCCCCTTCAGTACCAAGCGTCCCGATATAGATATGTCCAAACGATGCGGCAATGAGCATCAAAGAACTCAATCCATGAATAATGTTTGCTATTTGCATCAGCTCACGAGATTGACCAAAAAGAGGGAAATCCATGATCAATCCCGTGATACAAACCAAAATTCCCATCGTCGCTATCAACCAAAACCAGATTTTTTCTCCCCCATTACAAAACCCAGCATCGGGGTGTTTTCCATTCGGTAAAACACCACCTCCTTGTTTAAACCATTCAATATCTGTTTTATTAAAAAAATTATTTTTAAACCATTTTACGATCATGCATAAAAGAGAGGCTATAAAAAGAGGCCCTAAATAATTATGGGATATTTTTACCGCCATCATTAAGCTTCCCCAATGAGAAGAAGACATCAACGGCATGACAAAATGTTTTCCATAAAGAAGTAAAAGGCCAGAAATCCCGAGAAGAATAAATAATATGGCGGAAAACCAATGCATTGCACGTTCAAATGGCGTCCAACGCATTATTTTCTTTCCCGTCCTCTCATTTATTAATTCCGCTCTTCCTGCCCACAAATAAAACAAAAAAATCCCTCCCACAGAAGAAGCGAGAAAGATTAAACCTAAAGGACTCACCCATTGATTTCTAACCTCACGCCACCACTGTCCATGCACATTGATAAGCTGATCTTGCCCAAGTCCCATTGATGAGGTGTTTCCTTTTTCTCCATCATGTATTTGACGCCAAAAATCAGCCCCAGACGTTTGCTGTATTTCTTGTATTGGCAGGGTTTTTATACTCTCAGCGTTCAAAGGAATAGGCAGCACTAAATAAAAGAGCAGTATCAGGCTACCAAACCCCAAATTAAGAAAATAGCGTTGGATCACAAGGGGGTTAACAAGCCACGTTTTTAACATATCACCTCCAAACACAACAAGAATCATCCCTTGCCTGTTTTATTATTTTTAGCTTTTTGTTGCATCAAATGCCAATGCATCACCGTCAGTCCAGCCTGCACCTTTTGCACCGCGCTCAACCACGCGTTGACGAAAAATATTAGAAATTTTTGCGGCATCTCCTGCAAGCAATGCTTTGGTAGAACACATCTCAGCACAAAGAGGCAATTTCCCTTCAGCAATACGGTTTACGCCATAAAGTTCACGCTCTAATTCTGAGCCGTCAGGCGCGGGTCCTCCAGCACAAAATGTACATTTGTCCATTTTCCCTCGAGAATTAAAGGCTCCTGTACTCGGAAATTGCGGAGCGCCAAATGGACAAGCAAACAAGCAATACCCGCATCCAATACAGGTTTCTTTGTTATGCAGAACAATTCCATCGTCTGTTCGATAAAAACAATCGACAGGACATACAGCCATACAAGGGGCATCCGCACAGTGCATGCAAGCAACAGAAACAGAGTTTTCTCCTGGCTCTCCTTCATTTAAAGTAACCACTCGACGCCGCTGTATTCCCCAGACAACCGCTTCAGAATTTGCATTTTTACATGCTGTGACACACCCGTTACAGTCAATACAACGCTTTGTATCACAAAGAAATTTCATATTCGCCATTATCTATACTCCCAACTTACGCGGCTGAAATTTTACAAAGAGTGACTTTCGTTTCTTGCATTAAAGTGACCGGATCATAGCCATAGGTTGTCGCTGTATTACACGCTTCACCAATCACATAAGGAGCTGAACCCTTGGGGTATTTATCCAATAAACTTTCCCCTTCAAATACCCCTCCAAAATGAAATGGCATAAAGGCCAAACCTTGATGAACACGAGGCGTTATCATGGCCTTCACTTTTACCCGTCCTTTTTCTGCCCCTTCAACCCATACATCTTGTCCGTCAGCAATGCCTAAGTTATTCGCATCAACAATGTTAATTTCAACAAACATTTCTTGTTGTAGCTCTGCAAGCCAAGGATTTGAGCGGGTTTCTTCACCTCCCCCCTCATAAACAACCAATCGCCCGGATGTGAGAATAATGGGATAGTGAATGACAGCATCCACAGCCTGTATTGATTTAAAAAGGGTGGGTAAACGGAAAATATCTGCTTGATCATCCCATGTTGCGTATTGTGGGAGTAAATCTCGACGGGGAGTATAAAGCGGCTCGCGGTGTAATGGGATCCTATCCGGAAATGTCCAAACAATGGCCCTGGCTTTGGCATTACCAAAAGGAATACATCCATGCTTAATTGCAACCCGTTGGATCCCTCCTGATAAGTCTGTTTTCCAATTTTTACCTTCTGCAGCTGCTTTTTCTGCCGTGGTTAAATCGTTCCACCAACCCAATTTTTTCAGCATTTTATCGGTAAATTCTGGATACCCACTTTCTAATTCACAACCTTTAGAATAACTGTCCACCGCCAATAAATTATGGCCTTCATATTCGACACCAAAACGCGCTCGGAAATTTCCCCCTCCGCGCGCCACTTCTTTTGAGGTATCGTAAAGAATATGCGTCCCCGGATGCATCATTTCAGGCGTTCCCCAGCAAGGCCACGGCAAACCGTAGGTTTCTCCATTAACGGGGCCACCTTGGGCTTCAAGGGTTGTTTTATTGAATGTTTGCCAGTTTCTTTGGTGTTCTTTTAAACGTTCAGGGCTTTGACCCGAATAACCTATTGTCCACATTCCACGGTTAAATTCACGTGTAATGTCTTCAATTACAGGCTCTTCTCCATTGATCTTGATGTTCTTAAATAAAGCGTCTGAAATTCCGAATTTCTTTGAAAAAAGATGCATAATGGTATGATCTGGTTTTGAGTCAAATAAAGGCTCAAAAACTTTATCACGCCATTGCAAAGAACGATTCGAAGCCGTCACAGAACCGTGAGTTTCGAATTGCGTCGTCGCTGGAAGTAAATAGACCCCGTTTTGACGGTTATTCATGACCGCTGCAACAGTTGGGTAAGGGTCAACAATAATCATTAAATCCAATTTTTTCATTGCTTTACGCATTTCAGGACCGCGGGTTTGCGAATTAACTGCATGCCCCCAGTAGAACATGGCGCGCAAATTCGAGTTCTGTGCAATCTTGTCTTTATTTTCAAGTACACCATCAATCCAACGCGAGACAGGGATCCCTGTTGTGTTCATCAATTTCTTACCGTTAAATTCTCGAGGGTCGAACCGACCTTGAATCCATTCATAATCAAGATCCCAAACTTTAGACCAATGTTTCCATGCCCCTTCTGACAAACCGTAATAACCCGGAAGCGTGTCTGACAATACGCCAAGATCGGTGGCCCCTTGCACGTTATCATGACCGCGAAAGATATTGGCTCCCCCACCTGATTTCCCTAAATTTCCAAGTGCAAGTTCCAATATGCAATAAGCGCGCGTATTATTATTTCCGGTTGTATGTTGCGTCCCCCCCATACACCAAACAATACAACCAGGCCGGTGATGTGCGAGGATCTTGGCAGTATTGTAAACACTTTCAGGGCTCGCACCTGAGACACGCTCAACTTCTTCTGGTGACCAGCGAGCAACCTCTTCACGTATTTCCTCCATGCCAAATACACGCTGGCGAATAAACTCTTTGTCTTCCCAATGATTATCAAAAATATGCCATAAAATCCCCCAAACCAAGGGAACATCAGTACCAGGACGAAAAGAAACATAATGATCCGCTTTTGCTGCCGTTTTTGTTCTTCTCGGATCTGCCACCACAATTTTGCAATCATTTTTTTCTTTTGCGATAAGAATGTGTTGCATCGCGACAGGGTGAGCTTCGGCTGGGTTTGATCCAATAAACAACATCGATTTGCAATTATGCATGTCATTAAAGGAATTGGTCATTGCACCATAACCCCACGTATTTGCCACACCCGCAACCGTGGTTGAATGGCAAATTCGCGCTTGATGATCAACGTTGTTCGTTCCCCAAAGTGAGACCATTTTTCGAAATAAATAGGCTTGCTCATTACTGAATTTTGCCGAGCCCAAGAAATAGACAGAATCAGGACCTGATTCTTTTCTAATAGCCAAAAGCTCATCACCAATTTCATTCACGGCTTGATCCCAAGTTATTTTGAGCCATTTACCGTCAACCAATTTCATTGGATATTTTAAACGACGCGCACCATGCCCATGCTCGCGTAATGCTGCACCTTTAGCGCAATGTCCCCCAGCATTAAATGGATGATCAAAAGCGGGCTCTTGTGTTGTCCAAACACCATCTTGAACTTGAGCATAAACACCGCAGCCAACAGAGCAATGCGTACAAATTGTACGTATCATTTCCGGCGGTTTTACGACGTCTTGTGCTATCGCTTTTTTCATCATGCCAGGAGCAAAAATTCCAGCCCCCGCCAGACCCGCAGCGGTAGCCAAAGAACCATTTCGCATAAAAGTACGCCGAGAAACACCGAATTGGTTTTCATCTTTGGCGACTGAATCAGAACGTTTGGTTAACTTCATCATCAAACTCCATCATCAGAGTAAATTAAAGGGAATCGTAATAATCTTTGATATGTTGTGTTTCACGGTAACCCGACACAGTCAGGATGTCTGTTTCAACGTCTCCCACATCAGCCTGTACCGATGCTGCAAGAGTTGAGGAAAGCCCCCCTAATACTGTTGCACCACCAAATCCTTTTAAAAATTGACGTCGGCTTTTATTCGATAAACTTGATTTAATCTCTTCATTTAACATAATGACTCCTACTGCATTCGTTTCCACAAGACACCTCATACCGAGGGTCTTAAAGATGGGATAAAACGGATTTTTTCTATTATTAAAAATTCCTTTAAAAGAGTCGCTACTGCACGATAAAAATGAGCTGATTCTGCTTCTTTAATGTCTTCAGATAACCTTTCAAACCAAGGCGCAATATGGCGATTAAAAAAAGCGGCTTGAGACTCTTCTTTCTCTTCAATAAGCAACATAGACATGATTTCAAGTAAGGCTGCAACATGATCTTCTGGTTCTTTTGTATGCGCTTGTCTTGCATAACCTAAAAAACGTAAATCTTGACGAAGCGCCACCAAGGGTTGCTCCATCAAGGATCCCGAAAGATACCAAGAAGCAAATGGCAAAATTTCTCCTTGTCCAATGCCAATGAAGAGATCTTGGTATTCTTGCAGGAGATCCTTTGGATTTGACAGGCTCGCAGACAAAATTAAAGCCCCCCAAGCACGGCGCATCCCTTCCTTTGTCTGTGTCTCTTCAATTTCTAAACTTAAAAGCCATTGCAACGCATCTTCGGAGGGAGCCTCTCTTAACAAATAAGCGAGCAAACTGTATATCCCCTGACGAACTTGATTTTCATCACTGCAGATTTCACGAATTTCAATGCGTTCTTGCATCATTCTTTTCCGCTCCTTAAAGCTTGATTTGCTTTTCTGGGGAGTGCATTATTTCCGATACGATGTTTCTAACGCGGCAATCTTCACACATAGAAAGCCGTAAAATAGCGTCGTTTTGAAAATGAGAGTGCTCACGTAATTTTTCTTTTAACATGTTCACAAGCGAAACGGGAGCGAAAGCCTTACCACAAGAAAGGCACGCCTCTGCTTCTTCCTCATTAAGTGTTATACGGGCTTTGCGCGTTTTAGGATCCCAGTTATAACGAGGAATAAGAGAAATGACTGACTCAGGGCACGCTCGTTGACAAAGCCCACATTGCACACAATCTTGTTCTCGAAATGAAATCCCTGGATGGGTCCCTAAAGTTTGCAACGCATCGGTTGGACAAACCGCAACACAACTGACACAAAGAGTACATTGCTTCACATTGATGTGAATTTGACCATAAGGCGCTTCAGGCCTCACCGTCATCAGTTCAGTCGATATTTTTGATTTTTCAGCTAATAAGTCTAATGCTTGAGCCAGTTTTTCTCTTTTTGAGCCTTGAAGTTGAAGGTCATGACAAATTGAAACCTTCAATGGCGCTTCATCTTTATTTAAAGATTCAACGGATAGCAGGCTGATGGTTCTTGAGGGCATATTAAGAGTCAATAAAAAATCATGTGCAATCTGAAGCTCTCGTTCTATAACACCGCGCGTTTTTTCATGGACGCTGTCGCTATCTAATAAAATGATATTCGCAGCACCATAAATAAGCGTACAAAACCAAGTGTCAATTCCAACACTTGCAAGCTCTTCGAGTTGCACCGGGAACACATTGCTTTTTAATGATCCTATTTCTTCTGCTAAAACCATTTCATCCGCTTTGCTATAAAAAAGCACCGTCGGCGATTCACCGTTATTTTCTTTGAAATATTGAAGGATTTGAAAAATATACCCTTGTATATGCACGGACTCAGGCAGAGCATAACGTATAGCCTCCGTAGGGCAAGCCGTTGCACAGGCCCCCTGACCTTGACAAAGATAGGGATTAATATTGATAGCCATATCAAGAATATTTAAAGCATCAGCATCGCAAGCATCAATACAACGAGTGCAACCTTTAACGCTTCGAGAGGTATGAGCACAGCGCGCCTTATCTAAATGAAAATATTTAGGCTTATCGAAAGTCCCTTTCATTTCTTCTAATGCCGACAAGGTTTCTTCTTTTGTGACCACAGCCCGCCCAACAGCATAATATCCAAGAGGAAGCACTTGAGCTTTATGGATCCCTGTTTTAGTTAAATCGATAATGAGGTCAAATTGTGGACGTCCGAAGGCAATTTGAGATAAATTTTGTTTTTGATTGTCAAAGATAACATCTACGTCAAAGGCACCAAGAAAACCCTTGATTTCAACCTCAAAAGCATAATAAATCATTATGTTAGAGAGGCTTTTTTTTTCTTTTAAAAAAGGCGTCAGAGAAAGACATACAACAGATCCACGCACAGAGGGAGGGATGAGAGACGCGAAAAGAAGCAGTTCATCATCATCGCCAACCAATAAGGTATACCCTCTGCTTTCAAAAGTGACCACCGGAGGGATCAGGTTTTCAGAAGATAACGCACGACTTAAAGCATTCCAACGAGCATGGCTATAGATTCCAGAATGCGCTTTCATTATTTGATTAAGCGTTTCAGTGTTTTGAACCATCATGTTTCATTCACCACATCTTTTTTATTCGGCATAGCCATCTTCTTTTTTTCGATAACCTATTGAAAAGCCGCAGGAGAGGAATTCTTTGAATTGCAAGTTTTAAGCCAGTTTAAATAAGGCAAAAATCAAAAAAACACCACTAAGACCGCTGAATTTTCTCATCCAACGACTTATGTGGGACATTTTTACTCAGATCATCTGACAAAATGTCTCTTTCATTATTCACTGCCTCTATTTGCTCAGTACTTTCTTGCGATATAACATATTCAGACTCTTGTCTTTTTCTTTCATCCAAAGGTAATTCAACGTTTTCTTTGGCATCACCGTCAAAATTGGTCAGGTGTTCTTTCGTCCAATGACGTAGGCCTTCTCGCATCTGTGCCGTTAATGCCACAGGATTTGAATAATCTAGATCGTAATCATCAAGCCCGTCAGTCACATTAAAATCAGCCCCTTGAAAAAGCTTACTCAGTGCCGCTTTTTTTACTTCCAATGAAACCCCTTTCACTAAAAATGCAGCCGCCGAACTTCCTTCTTTTAACTTATCGACATCTTCCATCGTCAAAAGAGATGCGCGTTCTGTTTCTTGTCGAGTTCCCATTTCGTCTTTGCGATTGATTTCATTTAAGGGGTTTTGAAGATCTTGTTTTTCCATGATGACGGGGCTTTCTGACTCAGAAAAAGACTCCTTTTCTGTTTCTTTTATATGAGCGTTATTTTTTGCTTCTTCTTTTCGCTCTGACCAACGTTTAAAAAATGCTTTATTGTCCACTTGATCTCCCCGCGCCTTTGCGCTTCTTTTTCCCCACATCAAAGAGCTCACCGTGTCGCGCAATGAATGCTTCTATCCATGCTTGTACAGGCAAAGGCATCCGTTTTGATATCAAAAAATAATCCCCATCCATAAATCGCGCGGCACAACTTTGTGAGGCTGTTACGTCAAAAGGCTTTATTGATTCGTCTTCATTAATTTCAAAAACAAAAAATAATAAAGGATCACGAGAGCTGAGATTAAATCGATAATCGGTACGCTCATCTCTAAATAGCAATAGATCCAGAGAATAGGCCGCGTTAGAAAGCTGTTCAGGATTTTTTGGAAAATGCACGTTCAATAAACGCCATTGAGAACTTTCCCAACCTTCAACAAAAACGATCGTTTCTTTTAAATCAAATTCTGTTCGCCAACATTGCGGGTCTTTAATTTTTAGAGTCACATTGCCTCTATTAATGCGCGTTCATTCAAATAGATATTTAATTTAGCAAAAGACATACCAAAAGCATTTTTTGGAACATCTTTTGCTATCTCTTTAACTATAAAAAACACAAAGGAATCCAACTCCATGCCTCAAGTGAAAATAATTAAAACCCAATCTAAGGTTGTCCAAACAATGGATGTCCATATTTTTGATGAATATGGAGAAAGCATGACAAAGTCCATTGCTTGTGAACGCCCTTTGACTGTGTACCTGAATTGGAGAGAAATCGTCACCCTGATGACCATTGGGGCTCGACCTGAAATGCTGGCATTGGGCTATTTGAAAAATCAAGGATTCATTAATGACATGGATGCTTTAGAGTCCGTGATCATTGATTGGGAGACCCAATCTGCTGCAGTCATCACCCGTGAAGAAACAAACGATCTCGAAAAAAATCTTTCTCAAAAAACCGTCACCTCGGGGTGTGGACAAGGCACGATGTTTGGTAATCTCATGAAAAAAATTGAAAAAATAAACCTTTCCCCCTCAATACTAAATCAATCGAGCCTCTATCAACTCTTAGAGGCCTTAACCCACCATAACGAGACATACAAAGCCGCAGGGGCCGTTCATGGGTGCGCCGTCTGTCAAGGATCAAACATCCTTTCCTTTGTTGAAGACATAGGGCGACATAATGCAGTTGATAGCCTTTCTGGAGAAATGTGGCTAAAAGGAGAAAATGGAGAAAATAAAATTTTTTATACCACTGGACGCTTAACATCTGAGATGGTCATAAAAGTCGCTCAAATGGGGATTTCTGTCTTAGTTTCTCGTTCTGGGGTCACCCAAATGGGATATGATCTCGCTCATCAATTTGGGATCACCTTAATTGCAAGAGCAAAAGGGCACCGCTTTCAGGTTTTTAATGGCATCGAAAACATTCATTTTGATGTAAACAACCGCAAGAATAAATCGTTTTCATGATACCTATTTTCTTTATGGGGAAACAAAATATCCGAAGCGGATCCTCGGCGCCACAGTCATTTAAAGGAGATAAAAATACAGTTTAACCCCTGAAAGAGCGCCTATTTTAAAGACGATCTCTGTCTCATCCTATGCTTCTAATTTAGTTGTGGACTAAAAACATCTCGCTGCTCATTTTTTAATCAAACCTGTAAAAAAAAGCGCCCTTTTTCAAATAATTTCATGAAAACAGATTAATTTAACCAAGAGTGCGCTGCGATGCACCTCTCATTTCCTGTTTGAGCTGTGTTATGAATCGATTTAACCTCTATTTGGAAAAAAAGTGATTGACAATTAAAAGTACTATACAGATAGGCACCCAAGAAGGTTACCCACAATTTCTGTGGATAACTCTTCCCATAAAAAACATTTTTATCTTATCTCGTATTGATTGAAAGAAAACAGTTCTCGTTTTTATTCAGGAAGATTCCTTGTTCCTTGAACGATTTAATGCTTCTTTTTTCTCATTAAAATGAGATTCATCCGTCATTGAATACAGATCATTTATGTCAATCGACGTTACTTTGGTCATACTTTCAAAGTGACAAAGAAGGATAAACTTGATCTCTTAAAGAGAGCATAAAATAATAAGAAGGATCTGATTTTGGTATTGCAGATCAATCCAGACTTTATGCAAAACCTGGGAACCCATTAAACGGGGTAACAATCAATCACATTCGCTTCCAACTTACAAAAAGACTTAACCAATTGAATGAATGGATTCATTTAGGGCTTTCAAGAGCATTGGTATCAAGTCGATGCCTTACCCTAGCAAGTTATAATTTGATTGGTCCAAAAACGTAACATTATCAATCTGTAAATTGAAAGGCTGTTAGAGTCAACATCTTAAAAACGCCGGATTATAGAGGCGTGATTATTTTGGAGTGACAATATGCAAGAGAAACCATATCAATGTGTTTTAAAATGGGCACAAGAAAGGCCTAATGAGATTTTTTTACGCCAAATTATTGAACGCCAATTTACTGATTTCACCTATTCCAATGTCGTAGATCAGGCCTTACGTATCGTGACAGCATTACGCAAAATAGGTCTTGAACCTGGTGATAAAATCGGATTAATATCAAAAAATTGCGCTCAATGGGTTATTTGCGATTTGGCCATGATGCTCGGCAGCTACATCAGTGTACCTATCTTCCCAACTGCGGGCACAAAAACCATTTCCCATATATTGGAGCACAGTAATACAAAAGCTCTTTTTGTTGGAAAACTAGAAAATACAAGCGCATTAACAGAAGCCTTATTGTGCCATCCCAAATTGCCTACCCTCTCCTTTCCCTATCCCACACTCACATGCAAGTATCAATGGAATTCGCTCTTGATTTCACATCAAGCTGCAACGGTTTCTCCTGATCACCATGAAAAAGACATTATGTCCATTGTCTACACCTCTGGCACATCAGGCTTACCGAAAGGAGCGATGCTCAGTTATGGCGCCTATACATGGTCGGTACAACGTCTTATCGAAAAAATAGGAATTAATAAAGAAGAAAGATTATTTTCTTATCTCCCATTGGCACACATCACTGAACGCGTTTATATCATGGGGTGCGGCATGATGGCCGGCATTTGCACCGCATTTCCGGAATCCTTAGAGACCTTTGTTGATGACGTAAAAATGCAACGCCCTACCCTTTTTATATCCGTTCCTCGGCTTTGGGCTCTTTTCCAACAACGCATTCAACAAAAATTACCCGATGCAAAACTCAATCTCCTTCTTAAAATTCCCTTTATTAATGAATATATTAAACGAAAAATTGCCTGCAATTTAGGCTTAGATAAAGCCCGTGTTTTAGGGTGTGGATCTGCCCCTGTTTCTGTTGGACTTTTACATTGGTTTTCTCAATTAGGATTACACATTACCGAAGCCTGGGGTCTCACCGAATCTTTCGCCTACTGCACTCTTAATTATCCTTTTCGTCAAGAAAAGATAGGAACGGTCGGTAATGCCGGTCCTGGCGTTGAAATTAAACTCAGCGAAGAAGGCGAAGTGTTTGTCAAAAGCAAAGGACTTTTTTGTGGATATTACAAAGATAAAGAAGCATCACAGAGCGTATTAATTGAGGGTTGGCTTCACACCGGCGATAAAGGTCAGATTGATTCTGATGGGTATTTACGTATTCAAGGGCGCATCAAGGACACCTTTAAAACAGCAAAAGGAAAATTTGTTTGCCCAGTTCCAATTGAAAAGCATTTGCTTGAATTCAAGCACTTTGAGATGCTCTGTTTAATTGGATCAGGTATGCCTGGAGCTATCCTGCTCGCCGTTCCATTTCCATTTCCTGTTTTTGATAGAGCCCGTTACGAAAAAACAATACAGAAAATTATTGAGAACTTAAATGAAACCTTGGAATCACATGAGCGCATTCGCGGCGTATTAATGATAAAAGAGCCCTGGAGCGTTGAAAATAACCTCTTAACACCAACATTAAAAATTAAACGCTTTATGCTTGAAAAATCTTATAACAAAACAGGAACCCATTGGCCTTCAGATACATTGATCCAGTGGGAGCAATAGTTCAATTCGGCGCTTAAAATGCCATCGGATGATTTATGCCAGGGTTACACCTTCACACTCAGTTTTACGCCCTTTTCCATCACTTTAATGGAATAGACACAGAAACAACCCTTCATGAAATGGCAGAAATCCTTTCTTGCACACGTCGAAATGCAAGAATGGTTCTGAATAAAATGGCCACTCAAGGTTGGATCGAATGGCGTCCAGCTCCAGGACGAAGCAAGCGAAGTCAATTGTCGTTTTATCAAACTGACTCCCATATACAAATGAAACGCGTCAGGGACTTCTTCAAATCAGGCAAATTGCCCATCGCGCGCGAAGAACAGCATCAAGACCCAAATAAACTCGCCACATTAATAGAAAAACAAATGGGGTTTTCAAACCAAAATGGAAAGCTGACCCTCCGATTACCCTATTACCGCGCTTTTTCTTGTTTAAATCCAGCGAACCCCCTGCGAACGACAGAGCAAGAGCTGGTTTTTCTTCTCTTTAATGGCTTAACCAAACTAAATAAACACACGAACAAGGTAGAAGGAGATCTTGCACATCATTGGACGCGAATGAGCCCGACTCATTGGCGGTTTTATTTACGTCCTTGTGTAAAATTTCACGACGGCCATCTGCTTGAAGCCCAAGACGTTATTGCCTCTCTTTTACCTACAAGAAAAAATGCCTATTTTTCTCACATTGAAGATATTCAAAGCCCCTCTGTACATGTTGTTGATTTTTTTCTAAAACATGAAGATCATTCCTTTCCATATGTTCTGGCAAGTACACAAGCGTTAATTCATTCAAAGCACAGCAAACAAAAAGAAGAAGGCCCCATCGGCACGGGTCCCTATTTTATCGTCATAAAAAATCCTCATTATCTTCAACTCAATGCGTTTGATGCTTATTTTGGTTTTAGGGCATTAACCGACACCCTTGAAATTTGGACAATGGATCACAACGCAAGAGGGAATTTGCCCCTCTCTTTGCCTGTTTCGTCTTCCAAGCTCGACCCATTTGACCCGAGTCGGCTTGAAACAGGGCAAGGTGCGCTTTTTAATACCCCGTTAAGTCAATATCCACCGACATCGTCCTTAGATGAAGGAGCCTATTACCTTCTTTTGAATAGAAACACAGGCATTGCAAAAAATCCTTCTTGGGCTGAATATTTTGCATTTAAGCTGGGTGCAAAATCGCTTTTATCGTCGCTTTCTCATTACGATACGGCAAGTTATCGTTTGGCTCAGGCCTATGGATTACAGCTTGGTTCAGCCTCTTCTCATTCCATCCCTTCTGGCAACCCATTCCCTCCAAAGAGGAACATAAAACTGCGCCTCACCCATCAGACAAATCACCCTCTTTTCCCTCTTCTCGCAAAAGCGATAAAAGAGCAATTGATCCTCGATGGTATTGAAGTTGAGATCCTCGTTATCCCTTATGAAAAAATGATGAACACAAAAGAGCCCTCAGATTCTGATCTCTGGATAGGGAAAATCCCTTTCACACGCAATAAAGCCGACTTTCTTATATCCTGGATGATGAATTTCAAACTTTTCCAAACGGCCACGCCAAAAAATGAATTTAATGCCATCAAAGACACAATGCGATTTCAGCGTGAAAACTCAGAACAAAGTGATCCTAAAACATGCGACCACAAAATAGAACAAAGTCTGATGCAAAGCAGACAAGTTATTCCGTTATTTCATGTCTGGATTGGACCTGAAAAATTAAAAGCACTTGAAGGAGGCGGGGATCTGTATTGGCAATAATTGCAGAGCCTACGCTCCAAGTAATTGAAAAATCATGCCTGGGGCAAGCGAATGACGCCCCAGAGCTTAGATAGATTCGGTAATTGGACCGGCGTAAGCTTATCCAACGCCCACACAAGTTTAAAGGCGACGGGTTATACCCATTTTAACTATCTAGCTGGCATTTTTCTGGTGAGATACAGGTTGGATTGAAAAGGGATTTATTCAAATAATTCTTTTTAACATGAAGAGAAAAGCGAGAGAATATCTGCATTGAAAAAATAGCTTATTCAATCAGATAAAGAGGCGAGATTAAATCACTTTGCACTTTTTCTCTTAACAATAAGGTAAAGGTACTGCCTTGACCCAAAGTGGATTCAACATGGATTTCCCCACCCAATCCTCTGACAATACTTTGGCTTACAGACAGGCCTAACCCACTCCCAAAACGGCGGGTAGTAAAAAAAGGAGAAAATATTTTATTCAGATTTTCTTTTGAAATTCCACAACCAAAATCTTGTACCGAAATCATCACCCCAAGAGGGTGTTTTTGATCATCTAACCAATCTTCAGATTTCACTTTCAAAGTCCCCTCTTCATTCATCGCGTGGATCCCATTCATTTGTAAATTAACCAAAACTTGAAGCAATTGGTGACGATTAATTTCAACGCAGACCGTTGCACGAAGATCTGTAAAAAAGGCGATTTTCGACTTTTTCGTCCCAGAACGAACCAAAATAACACTTTCTTCAATCACAGGATTAACATATTGCCAAGTCACTTCATCTTGAACACCGCCTTTTCGACTGTATTGAAGCAAACTTCGTGTAATGTGTCTTATCCTGTCAATTTGTTCGAGCACCGCTGTCATTTCTTCTTGAACCGACGTTGCATGCTCTCCTAAACCAAATTTCATTAATTCAACATTGCCTAAAATAACTGCTATGGGATTGTTAATTTCATGGGCAATCCCTGCCGTTAGCTCACCTAAAGCGGCCAGTTTTTCATTCATACAAAGTTTTTTTTGTGTCAGATCCAGCAAGGCATCTTTTTTTTCAAGTTGTTCATTTTTTTCTTTCAAACAAAACAGGTATTGTTTTATCTTCTCATCAAGGGAATTTATTTTTTGGATGTGAACTTCCGCCTCACAACTTAATCTCTTGATTTTTATATTATTTCCATTAAGTTTACGAAAAAACATCATGATGCAAATAAGTGTGCTTATCAAAAACACAACAAACAATCCAAGAATGTCTCTCCACTCCGGCGTAACCTTGTGCAAAAATCCCACTTCATTCAAAAGTTCAGGGTAAAAGCTATCTAAAGATCCTGTATCCATAACCAAAAGCAGGTTTAAATAAAAAAGACACAAAAGCCCCAAACAGAGAGTTAAAATAAGAGGAAAAAAACGGAAGAAAAAGACATGGAGACACTTTATTAGAAATAAAGAAACAGATTTGAATCGAACTATTTTAATCAAGGCTTTCATTAAAATCACACCATTGTTTAAATTTGCGCTCCAATGTTTTTCTTGCAAGTCCAAGCTGCCTTGAAGCCGAGGATTTATTCCCTCCGTGCGCCTCCACCACTTTTTCAATGTGCGCCCGCTCGACCTCTTTAATCAACCAATTTACAGGGTATCCGCTTTCACTCACAGAGGTGGGAAGTGGCAGCGCGGAAAATGACGTTTTCATTGTTTCATCTTTTTCTATTGACGCATCCAGCTGCACATTAAATACATGCCCTTTGCCCAATAGAAAAGCGCGCTCAACCGTATTTTTTAATTCTCGAATGTTTCCAGGCCAAGAATATTTTTGTAACTGTTCTAGTTCTTGAACCGACCAAACCAGGGGTTTTAACCCCATCTCACGTCCCAAACTATTAGAAAAATAATTTAACAAAGGCCCGACGTCTTCAAAACGCTCTCGTAATGCGGGTAACTCTATACTGAGAACATTAAGCCTGTAATACAAATCATGCCGAAAGCAGCCCTCCTGCACCTCTTGACTCAAATGACGGTTTGTTGCCGCCACAATACGCACATCCACATTCATTTCGCGCTCAGCCCCCACAGGACGCACTCTTTTTTGTTCAATGGCGCGAAGTAATGAAGCTTGCATCGACAGGGGCATTTCAGAAATTTCATCTAAAAAAAGCGTTCCTTTGTCTGCCACACGAAATAAACCCTCTTTGTTTTTCCGCGCCCCCGTAAAAGCGCCTGAAATATGACCAAACAATTCACTTTCAAGTAATTCAGGAGAAATCGCCGCACAATTAATAGGGACAAAGGGGCCTTTTCGTTCGCTTAGTTCATGCAATGCCCTCGCGACCAATTCTTTGCCTGTGCCCGATTCACCTTCAATCAAAACAGCAGAAGAAGACGGTGCGAGTTGAGATATCAGCGTTCGCATCGCTTTTGTTTTAGGTGCATCGCCAACCAAATCAACCGGGAAAGTACGAGAAACATCACCTTGCAACACAGGATGAGTTCGCCCCATAAAGCGTTTATCAATGCAATTTTGTACAGCATGAAGCATTTGCTCAAGATTAAACGGCTTTAGAATAAAATCGCAGGCACCGACTCTCAGGGCTTTGATGGCAGTTTCAAGCTCTGCATACCCCGTCATAAAAATAACATCATGGTTCGCTCCCTCGTCAGAAAAAACTTCATGCCATTCAATACCAGAGCGTCCTGGTAAATTGATATCCACAATGAAAACATCAAAATGGTGGCGCTTTCTAAGCGTTTCAGCATCCTCAATACAAGAAGCAGTGAAGACTTGCGTGACTCTTTTCGACAAGGCTTTTTTCAAAATCGTTCGCATACCCGGTTCATCGTCCACCACCAAAACCGAAAAACCACATTTTTCCATTGCTTTATTCATTCATGCCCTCAAAGAAAATGACATCCTGACTATCATCATAGAAGGGACATTTTGTCTCAGTCCAATCTCAAATCGGTCTTTTCCTCTCTTCTCTTTTATTTAAGATTGGATCAAAATTTACACATAAAGCCATTTTTGCAACATGCTGTCAACAAGATACATATAATAAAAGAAAATAATCTGTTAAAAAGAATAAACGGCCTCTTATTTCTTAGATTGCAGAAATAACCTATACCCAAAGCAATTGAAGATGTGTGCCTGCGGCAAACGAGTGAAGCCTCTGAGCATAGACAGACGATGTGATTGGGCTGAACGACCGTACCCAACACCTACGCAGCATCAAAGGTAACGGGTATAGATGGACTCTGTGATTGGGGTTTGAAGCCGGGGCCTAAAACCCTGTAGCGTCAAAGGCGAGCGCTACACATAAAAGCAAGCAATGCATAATGCTTTATAAGTCGGTGAAACATGAAGGCAATAAAGAAATAAAAAGAGTTGAAAATATGACATTTACCTTTCATTGCATTAACACGAATCCTGCAAGGATGAAATAAAAATAACCATGGCTTACTCAGGTGATACTTTCCTAAAAGAATGAAAATAGAATTCATTTCAGAGAAAAAGATGAAGGGCGCAGCGTTTTTTGATAAATCGAAGACCCAGAAAAACCTTGGATTCCCTGAATCCCACGGCCTTTTTAATGGGTCAACGTGAGTCGCTTATTATTCATATCTGGCGCTTTAATGTCTTTACTTTACATTTATAAGCGCTTTACTTTAAAGAACTTTTCTTCTTATTTTGAATTTAAGTTAAAAGAAATTGTATCGTATTTTTTACGGGAAAAATAAATGAAACACGTCTTCAACCTCCTCTTTTTGTGTCTTTTAACTTTTTTATCCAGTCCTTCCTGGAGTGAGGACATTGTTCGATTGGGCACAACCACAAGCACCTACCATTCAGGTTTACTCGATTACCTTCTTCCTGATTTTAAAAAAGAAACAGGCTTTGATGTTCAGGTGATAGCGGCGGGCACAGGAAAAGCCCTTAAAATGGGAGAGCAAGGGGATGTTGATCTTGTCATGACACATGCACCTTTAGCAGAGGCTCATTTTGTGAAAAGCGGCTTTGGTGTTTTACCTCGCTTTTTTATGTACAACGATTATGTTTTAGTCGGGCCTCCTTCCGATCCTGCCCGCATTGGGCATGAAAAAAACGTGCTCAATGCATTAAAAATAATTGCAAACAAAAATAAAACCTTTATCTCGCGAGGAGATGACTCTGGCACCCATAAAAAAGAAACATGGCTTTGGGAATCCCTTGGAGAAAAACCGCACTTTTCAGCCTATAAATCCGTAGGACAAGGCATGGGGGCCACTCTTATCATGGCCAATGAATTGCAAGCCTATGCCTTAACCGACCGTGGCACTTGGCTTGCTTATCAGAAAAAATTAGACCTTAAAATTCTGCTTGAAGGCGACAAACGCTTATTCAACCCTTATCAAGTCATCTTAATCAACCCAAAACGGCATCCTGATTTAAACCATAAAGGAGCCAAAGCGTTCAGTGACTGGATTATTAGCTCTAAAACACAAGCCAAGATCGAGAGTTTCAAAGTGAACGGCCAACAACTCTTTATCGCGGATCCCCGTTAATGGAGCTCTTTGAAACGACAAAAGAAGCCCTTTCTCTGCTGTTTAGCCGCGACATGGATTTTTGGCGAATAGTGGGCGTCTCTTTTAGCGTTTCTGTACTCGCCCTTGGTTTGGTTGTCCTTCCCGCCCTTTTCATGAGCTTTATTTTGGCTTATTACACATTCTCGGGGAAATGGGTGATCTTCTCTTTGATCAATACGTTACAATCGGTTCCGACGGTGGTCATCGGTTTGTTGCTCTACATGCTTTTGTCTCGCGCCGGTCCTTTAGGTCAGTGGGAAATGCTCTTTACACAAAAAGCGATGGTGTTGGGGCAAATGTTGATTTGTTTTCCCATTTTAGTCTCCATGATGCACGCCGCATTTCAAAACAGTGACAGTCGTGTTTTAGAAACAGCCTACACCTTAGGGGCGCCTCTTCCTCGCGCCATGTTCACACTGATGAGAGAAATACGCTTTCCTCTTTTTGCCGCGATCATCACCGCATTTAGTCGCATTATAACCGAAGTGGGTTGCTCTATGATGGTCGGAGGAAACATCTTAAATTACACAAGAAATATACCCACAGCCATCGCACTTGAAACATCAAAAGGGGCATTTTCTCAAGGTGTTGCTTTAGGAATGGTTCTCTTGGCTTTGGCCTTTATGATGAATTTTTTAATCAGCTACACCCAAGGCAACGGGCAACTTAAAACCTAATGGAGAGGCGAAAATGACGCAGATCACCCTCGAAGCTTTCGATCTCTTAGTCAAATACCAAGAACGCACTTTATTTCAGGCCCCTTACCTCAAAATTGCTTCCCAAGACACGGTATACCTTTCAGGTCGAAATGGCGTGGGGAAAACAACTTTACTCAAAGTATTGAGTGGGCTTCAAAAGCCTCAAATGGGCTATTTAAATTTAAAGCCACCTTCTCGCTTTTCTTGTTTTTCAAGAGCGCACAAACGCCCTGTCATCTACATGCATCAAACCCCTTATCTTTTTGATTCCAGCGTGGAAGAAAATGTCGCATACGGTTTAAAAGGGCGCTCTTTTTCAAAACACGCGCGCGACAGGATCATCCTGGATGCCCTCAAAAAGATAGGGATTGCAGCCCTTCGTCATCAACATATTTCAATTTTATCGGCTGGTGAAAGACAGAAAGTGGCGATGGCGCGCGCTTGGGCGTTAAACCCATCCATTCTATTTATGGACGAGTCAAGTGCAAACCTCGACCCAGAAGCCATAGAGGCACAAAAAAAAATGATTCACGACCTTCTTGATAAAGGAGCCAGCTTAATGATCACAAGCCACCACCCTAATGCATTAACAAAAGCATGCAATCAACATTGGATCATTGAAAACCAAGGTATAATCAAAAAAAAATCCCCCTCTGATTGATAAGGATCCTTATGCCTTCTCTTCCAAAAACAACCTGGGTCATCCTCGCAGGTGGCCAAGCTCAGCGTATGGGAGGCCAAGATAAAGGCTTGATCCCTCTCAATAACAAACCCCTCATTGATTATGTTTTTCACACCTTATCTCAACAAGGTGCCAATGTGGCCATCAATGCCAATCGAAACCATGCAATATACCAAGCCTATGGCCCTGTTTTTAGTGATTGTTTTGAGGGATTTCAAGGTCCACTGGGAGGAATGCACGCGGCATTTTCTACCCTTTCAACGCCTTGGATCGGCTTTGTCCCTTGTGATTGTCCTCACCTTCCTGGCAATTTACTGCAAAAAATGTACGACGCCATTGAAGCGAACACGGAGATTTTGGTCGCCCATGACGGGACATCCATTCAACCGGTCGTCACCTTGATAAAAAACAGTGTTTTTGAACGTCTTGAGGCATTTTTAAAAGAGGGAAATAGAAAAATCATTCTATTTTATGATTTATGTAACACCCAACGGGTTGATTTTAGTGAGAGCCATAACGCATTTATCAACTTAAACACCCCCGAAGAATTAATTCAATATGGAGCCTCATTATGCGACAATCCACCCCCTTCCCCGTTTTAGGTTTTGCCGCTTTCAGTGGTACGGGTAAAACAACCCTCCTCGAAGCCTTACTCCCAAAGCTCCTTCAAAAAGGGGTTCGCGTTGCCATGATAAAACATGCTCACCATAATTTTGATATCGACACCCCTGGTAAAGACAGCTTCCGACTGCGTAAAGCAGGCGCAAACCCCATGCTCATCAGTTCAAATTTTCGCAATGCCATGATGACAGAAACCCACAATGCTCCCCCCTCTTTTTATCAACTTTTAGAACGCATCCATTCTGATTCTGTCGATCTATTATTGGTTGAAGGCTTTAAAGATGAAACATTTCCTAAAATAGAATTAAACAGAAAAACGCTGAAAAAGCCCTGGTTATTTAAAGATGATCCAAACATTATTGCTCTTGCATGTGATAGCCACCCAGACACAGATCTTCCTCTTTTAGACATCAATGATATTTCAGGGATCTGCGCGTTCATTTTTCAATGGATACAAAAAAGCGCCCCAGTCAAAACACCCAAAGCATCCTGTGATACATTTTCAAAAGACATTTTGAGCGTCAAAGACGGTCTGAAAATCATTCTAGAGCACATCAAACCTCAATCTCAGACGCTCAATCTCCCTTTAGAAAAACTCTCTCATCACGTTCTCAGCGAGCCGGTCATCTCCGCGGTGAATGTCCCTTCAACCACGAATTCTGCTATGGACGGTTACGCCATTTTAAGTGAAGATCTCACTCAAGAACGCTTTAAGCTTGTTGGAGAAATACACGCAGGACATGAATACGCACTTGCATTAAAAAAAGGAGAATGCGTTAAAATCATGACAGGCGCCCCACTCCCAAAAAACGCAGACACGGTTGTGATGAAAGAGCAAGCAAAAACAGAAAAGGAAACCGTTTTTTTTGATTTAATAAAATACCCCATCACACAAGGCCAAAATGTCCGAGAAGCCGGAGAAGATATTCAAAAAGGGAAGCTTGTCTTTCCTGTTGGCACGCGCATTTGCGCCGCAAAATTAGGCATGATTGCCTCTTTAGGGATGGCAAGTGCTTCTGTCTTTTCTCCCATAAAAGTGGCCTTGTTTTCAACAGGCGATGAACTACAAAGCCCAGGCTCGCCACCCAAAGCAAATTGCATTTATGATGCTAATCGCCAAACCTTACGGGCCATGCTGACAAAACTGGGCTGTGAGATCCTCGATTTTGGGATCATTAAAGACCAAAAGACGGCTTTAGAAGAGGTTCTACACCAAGCAAAAAAAGAAGCCGACATCATTATTTCTTCAGGGGGTGTGAGTGTCGGAGAAGCCGATCATATAAAAACAGTCCTTGAAAAACAGGGAAAAATTCATTTTTGGCGTCTCAATATGCGCCCAGGAAGGCCGCTTGTATTTGGCGCGTTTGAAACCTGTCCCTTCTTTGGCTTACCCGGAAATCCGGTTGCGGTCATGGTGACCTTTCTTGAATTCGTAGAGCCGGCGCTTCGTCAAATGCAAGGGGAGCGTTTTTGGAAACCAGAACGCTTTACGGCCCTCGCCCAAGACACCCTTTATTCAAAAGAAGGACGCACAGAGTACATTCGAGGCATTTACACCATCAACAACAAAGCCCAAATCGAAGTCCAGGCCATCGGAGCACAAGGTTCTGGGATTTTAAGCTCAATGAGTGAAGCAAACTGTCTCATTGAAATGTCGCCAGAAACCCTCAAAATCAACAAAAATGACGCCCTTTGTATCATTCCTCTCAACACCAGGATCTGAGTAAAATCACTTTAAAAAGAAAATGAAGCCTTGTTTAAAAAATATAAGGTTTCACTTTCTCAAAAAATAATGACGTCCTTTTGGGCAAAGCAAAGATGACGACACGAAAGAAAAAACCGTGAGTATAAGAACACACTGAAATCGAAGTTTGAGTCTGCATGCAACAAGCTTGCATCTTCAAAAAGAAGGGGGATCTCCCTTTAAGTCACGTAAAAAGAACATGAAAAAAATAAAACGAAAGCATACAGAGAAAAAATCACAGAGCAACATCAC
>CAMRDW010000036.1 GCA_947041315.1 uncultured Enterovibrio sp. | reverse complement strand
TTTTTGTTGTTCTTGTGCTTTTTTGATGATCTCTAAATTGTTTTTTGCATCGCTATGTTGAGGCTGGGTTTGAAGTAAAGATTCATACGTTTTAATGGCGTTTTCGAAATCGCCAGCTTTCCCGTAGGCATTTCCAAGATTGTAGCGAGAGGTATTGTCCTCAAGAGAAGAGAGCGTTTCGATGGCCCCTTGATAATCTCCCGCTTTATATTGTGCAATGCCTTTCCAAGAGGGAGATTTGAAATGTTCAGCGGCGCTTTGGTATTCGCCTGCATTAAATTGAATGTACGCGGCTTGGTCATCTGTTTTGAAGGGGGCAGCGTAGACCGGGTTGTGATAAAGAGGAAGAAAAACGAGCAGTGCGCTAAAAACAAAACCACGACGAAAGCCAAAAAGAGCGAGAAGCATGATGGGAAAGAGGAACCAAAATCCTTCGTTGACTTTTTCTTCAATCAGCTTGTCTTTTTCTTCTGCTTTTGGATTTCTGGGTGTCGCGGTTAAGGCAATGATGTTATCAATGTCTTGGTTTGTGGGTTGCCACATTTGAAAAATCCCTCTTGTTTTTTGTGAAATGAGCGCCATATTTTCAGGGTCTAATTTTGCGATAACAGGCTGACCGTTTTGTTCTAATAAACGCCCGTCGGGCAAAGGGATGGGGGCGCCAACGTGTGTCCCGATGCCTAAAATAGAGACGCGGTATTGGGTTCCCTTGAGGGCCTCAAGTGCGGCTTTAGATTCTTGGGCGCTCACGCCATCTGAAATAAGAATGATGTCCCCTTCAGGAAAACCAGGTTCTTTTAATAAATCAATGGCTTGTTGTATACCTGTTGCCGCATTGCTCCCTGAAATCGGCATCACTTCCGGCGACAAACTGCTGATGAGGTTTTCCAGTGTTTGACTGTCTTGAGTGAGAGGGCTCACGATGTAGCCGTCTCCCGCATAGGCGACCAGTCCTGTGCTTCCTTCTTTCCAGCCGGGCAACATATCAAGGGCTTTAAAGCGTGCTTGTGTTAAACGATTTGGAGTGAGATCGTTTGCATACATTGAACGTGACATGTCCATCACCAAAACCCGCGCCCCTGCTAAATTGATGGCGGGAATTTCACGGTGTTTCCAGCTTGGGCCAGCCAAAGCGAGAACGCTGAAAAGCCAAAGTAAGCCCAACCCCCAAAGCAAAAATTGTGTTTTTTTCTTTGAGGTTTCGTCTTTCATAAGCAGTAACTTGGAAAGATGAGGCGCGATAAGGTCGGTTTTTTTAATTTTTCTTTTAACCCAAGGTAGCAGTGCTGCCAAAGGCAAAGCGGCGAAAAGCCATTGAGGATAGATAAAAGTGAAATCACCCATGTCGCTTCCTTAAAAACGTGATAACAACAGAAAGGGTCAAAGCGATAAATAAAGGCCAGCGGAAAATTTCATCTCTTGGACGCCATGTTTGCTTAACGGTTGAAATGGGTTCGAGTTCATCGATGATACCGTAGATTTTTTCAAGATCTTCGGGGTTACGCGCCCTGAAATATTGGCCTCCTGTCATTTCAGCTATTTTAGTCAAAGCTTTTTCGTCTAAATCTAAAGACGGATTGATAACGCGACTTCCAAATAAATTGCGTTGATGCATTTCATCAGCGCCAACTCCGACAGTGTATATAATGACGTCGTTTTCTTGTGCCAGGCTTGCCGCTTCTATCGGGTCGATGATCCCTGCAGTATTGGCTCCGTCACTCAAAAGGATGATCACCCGCTGTGGGGCTTTGCTGTTGATAAAGGTTTTCGTGGCAACAGCCAAGCCTTCACCTATCGCGGTACTTTCTCCTATCAGCCCTAAGACCGCCCTGTCAAGTTGTTGACTTACGGTGCTCCGGTCGAGGGTCAGCGGGGTTTGTAAATAACCATGATCAGCAAATAAAACAAGTCCTAAGCGGTCACCTTGACGCTTTTGGATGAAATTATGCAAGACGCCTTTTACCGCTGTTAGGCGATCCGTTGTACTGTTATTGCCTATCACCATGTCTTTAATTTTCATGGACCCTGAAAGATCCACCGCGAGCATCATGTCACGGTGCTCCGGTTCAATTTGAATGGGATCTCCGTACCAAACGGGCCTTGCTAAAGCGACAATGAGGCAGATCCAAAACAAGATCATCAAAACGCAGCTTAAACGGCTCACTGTTTGCTGTTCGTTAATGCCTTCCGGTAAGCGCGGCAAGTGTATTGGGCTTTGAGGAGGGCAAGGTTTAATAAATTTATAAATAAACCAAGGCAAAGGCAGCAAAGTAAAGGCCCACCACCATTGAAAATCAAACATGGCGCACCTCCTTATAACGAGGCTGTTTCTTTGGGGGTAAAGCATCAATAAGCCAGATCCTTGCGAGATTCCGACAAATGATCAATTCGTCTTGAGAGAGGTTTTCATTTGAAAAGGCCCCTTTCAGCCAGAGGGATTGATGAAGAAAGAAGCCTTGTTTTGTTTTGGGCAATTGGGCGTCTAAAAAAAGGAGCCAGCGATCGCCTGTGAGACCTGCAACGTCTTTTCTCTTGAAATAATGCAAGGCTGTGTTTTTAAGTAAGGCATTGATTTGCGCTAAAGAGGGCTTTTGAGTGAGAAGGAAAAGGGCTTCTTTTTTCGCCTGATTTTTTCGGATGTAACGATATAAAAAAACAAGGAAAAAAAGAAACGATCCGAGAGCAAAGAGAAGGACACACCACCATCCCCATGGCAAAGGCCAAAAGCCGGGTGCGGCCTGTAGGTGGATATCGGCAAGTGGAAGTTCGGTTACGGATGGATTCGGCATAACGTTTAATTTACCTTGATCTTGGTACGGTTGAGTTGTTGTAACAACGGGCGTGCTGCAGTGATAAAATGAAGCGGGATCGCGAGAGATTTAGCAATATCAGAAACAAAGTCGAGATGGGTGAGATAGTGTGTTTTTAAAGCCTCGCGGGTTCTTTTCGATGAAAAATCAAGCCATGCGGTATTGCGATTATCTGAAACCAATTCTTGTCCTCTAAACGAAGTTTGACCTTGTTCCAGTGGATCAAACAGGTGGACAAATTGAATTCGATTGTGTTGTCGCAGTTGGGCTAATCTGCGTTTGTCTTCTTGTGATAAAGAATAAAAATCACTGATCACCACAATTTCACTGCCTTTCGGACACAAATGATGGAGGTGTCGAAGGGCTTCTTGCCAATGTTCAGGGCTGATGGGCATTTCTTGGGCTTGCAGCATTTGAACATGGGCTTCAATCAGGGCGTGCATAATACGCAGTGGGCCTTGTTTTCGTCCTGTGGGTTTACATTCAATGATCTTGATACCATTAAAAATAATGGCTCCAATGCGATCATTTTGAGACACAGCAAGCCAACTGAGCAAAGTTGAAAAGTGAGCCGCTTGAACGGATTTTAACAAGAGTTCAGAGCCAAACTTCATGCTGGCACTTAAATCGACCAGAAGCATGACGGGTTGTTCGCGCTCTTCGGTAAAAAGCTTGGTGTGGGTCTTTCCTGTTCGCGCCGTCACGCGCCAGTCAATAGAGCGCACATCATCACCCGGTTGATAAAGGCGCACTTCAGAAAAATTCATTCCTCGGCCTTGTTGATGGCTGTGATGTTGACCATTGAGTTGAGACCAGATGCTCAATGCAGGTGGCAGCCAATGAATGGCTTGCTTTTGATAATGCAGTAATTGCGCAAGACACAAATTCACCCCATCGGCGTAAGGAGGCATGCTTGCTTCTGTGGCGTTACTGGGTTTTTTTTGAGTCAAACTCATACACTGGCAACCTGCTCAATTAAATGTTGTATAACAGTGTCGGTTGAAATCCCTTCCGCTTGGGCTTCGTAACTCAGTAATAAGCGATGCCTTAAGGCGGGGTAGGCCAAGAGTTGCACGTCTTCAGGTGTTACAAAATCGCGTCCAGAAAGCCAAGCGTTGGCACGAGCACAGCGATCGAGGGCGAGGGTTGCACGCGGACTGACACCCATTTGTAACCAAGAGGCGAGTTTTGCATCATAACGTTTGGGATCACGCGTGGCCATAATCAGGCGAATAATGTATTTTTCAACTTCTTCTGCCATATGAATGGATAAAACGGCTTTACGCGCTTCAAAGATAGAATATTGATCAACAAGAACAGGCTCTGTTTTTTCAATGCCGAGCGCTTCACCTCTGTTTAATCGCAATATATTCAGTTCGCTGGTTTCATTGGGATAATTGACGTTCAGTTGAAGTAAAAAACGGTCAAGTTGCGCTTCAGGTAAAGGGTATGTGCCTTCTTGTTCTATGGGGTTTTGTGTGGCCATGACCAAAAAAAGTTCAGGCAATCGATAGGTGTTGCGCCCTGCTGTGATTTGTTTCTCTGCCATCGCTTCAAGCATCGCCGCTTGGACTTTTGCAGGAGCACGGTTAATTTCATCGGCCAGTAGAAGGGAGTTAAAAATAGGGCCGGGTTGAAAGAGAAACTCGCCTGTTTCTGGGCGGAAAATATCGGTTCCGGTTAAATCAGAAGGAAGCAAATCAGGCGTAAATTGTACGCGGTGGAAATCTCCTTCAATGCAATCGGCAAGCATTTTCACTGCCCGTGTTTTCGCAAGTCCCGGAGGACCTTGAACCAAAATGTGTCCATCGGCCAATAAGGCGATGAGTAATTGGTTTACAAGTTCGGGTTGACCAATAACTTGGCTTTGTAAGTAAGTGCTTAGGCGTTGAAACGTGTTTGCTAACATGGTTTTTTTGTCCTTTTAATCGCAAGGGTAAAGAAAAATGGATAGTAAAATAAGACTTTAGAGAAATGAGTAAGTTCAGTGTGATAAAGTCTGGCTTTTTCTCAAGGTTTAAAGTACTTGATACACCCGTCGCCTTTGAGCCTGCGTGAGGGGTGGGTACGCTCATTAAGCCCAATTAGACCGTCTATCTCTGCTCAGGGGCTTCACGCATTTTCCGCCTACACGCAATTTCAAGTGTCTTGGGTATCTGTCCGTCGCTTTGAAAGGGGACGGTTCATTGTGAGTTAATTTTTCTATTCCATTTCGGGTTGTTGCCTTGAATAACTTGCTTTTTTATCACTGAAAATTATCTTCTATTTCATAGCAGAGGGATGTCTTTTTATTAAACCTTTTTTTGCAAATAAATGGGAGAGGTGAAGATATTTTTTTTCTTTTATTTACTCCCGTCACTTTCTCATTCCCCCTTTGATATGGTCTTTACAGGGATTCAAATTTCTCCTCTTTGAAATATCATTCATTTAAAATCAATAAGTTAGTTTTAATTTTTTTGATCTGATCCGAGAAGTATTTGATTTATTAAGGGCTGATTTGATTTATTTTTTGAGCGCTTGAAAAGAAGAGTAAAAAACATTTTTATTTCACTTTTTTTAATTTGAATGACGATATAACGGGTGATAAGGGCTTATTTAAATTGTACTGTCTTAATATCTATACAGGCACCCAAAATAATTGAACTGACGTGTAGGCGCCAACCCCGAAACCCTCCTGAGCATAGATAAACGATGTGATTGGGTGGCGCGAGGTGGCCAAGACTCACGCAGCTTCAATGGCGACGGGTATAGAAAAAGGGAATGACCCGAAACCAGGTTTCTTTTTGTGGTTCTGAAATAGTTGATGAAAATCTTAAAATTGATATAGGTGTCTAGAAACTGTTCTACACTCCATTGTGTAAAGCGATCGGGAAGCTGTTTTATACCTGTTGCCTTTAAAGATGCAGGGTTGTTCCGTGTGTTCACGAAGCCTTATACCCAAAGTAATTGAAGATGCGCGATTGCGGCAAGCGAGTGAAGCCCTTGAGCATAGATGGACTCTGTCATTGAGCTGAACGAGCGTCGTCAACATTCACGCTGACGGGTATATCATAGGATCCAGTCTATGCTCATGGGTTTGCTCACTGGCAGCCCACCTGCATCTTCAAATCTCTTGGCACTGTGTCGCAAAATAAATAAACAAGGTTTAAGTGAGGGGGCGTGAGATGCTGTTAAATAAATTGAGCATTAAATTTAAGTTGCTTTTAAGTAATGCGATCACGGGTGTTTTATTGGCAGTGCTTTGCAGCATTGCATGGTATGGCATCAATACAATGAATAAAACGGAAGAAATGGTCACCCATACATATAAAGTCATTGATCAAACTAATAATCTTCTAAATGCGATGGTTGACAAAGAAACAGGTTTAAGGGGATTTTCGATTGGTGGAGAAGAGGAATATTTAGAACCTTATAAGAGTGGGGCTGAACGTTTTAATGCCAATTATGACAGTGTATTTAACTTAACTTCGGATAATCCAACGCAACAAGCACGTTTTAAGGAAGTGAAAGAGAATGCAAAAGCCTGGGATGCTTACTCTGCGCGTATTATTGCTTTGCGTAAAAATATATTACTGGGTGAGAAAGCCAATAATGCCTTAAAAGAACTTGTCTTGTCTGGTATTGGAAAGAAAAAAATGGATGGGTTACGGGTTGAAATAAATAAAAATCAATTCGGCCTCACAGGACAACGTTTATTGGATGCCATGATCAACATGGAAACGGGCCTTCGTGGCTTTATGCTCAATCGTGATGAAGCCTTTTTAGAACCCTTCAATGCAGGAAACAATCAAGCTCAAGTTCTTCTTCGAGGCATTCAAGGAACCGAACTTGCAGTCAATGCCAATGCATGGATCAATGATTATGCAAACATCGCCATTGAATGGGTAAGAGAAAGCAATAAATTTGCGACCTATGACGACCTGAATGCGCTTCTTTCTAAAAAAGAAGGCAAAGGCTATATGGATACCCTTCGCGAATTAGTCAATACCATTGTGTCTGTTGAAGAAAATTTGATGGAGCAACGTACGTTTGCGTCACATAAAGCCTCTAATTTGGCCTCTTCTGTGATTATTTTTGGGGGTATTCTGACTGGCGGTATTGCCATGCTCTTTGGGTTGATAGTGTCATCCAGTATTACCACCCCCATTAACAAAGTGGTCAAAGCGGCTGAAAAATTAGCGCAAGGTGATTTAACGTTTTCGATGGAAAAAGGCCCAGGAACAGAACTGGGGCATTTACAAAATGCACTTCGTGCAACACGAGAAAACCTCAGCGGTATCATTCGTAACATGGGGACGGCCAGCGTCAGTTTAACGAAATCCTCTAACGAGCTGAATAAAACGACTCATTCAACACGAGAAGGGGCGAAAGTGCAGCTTGAAATGACAGGTCAGGTTGCGGATGGCATGCAAGAAATGGCCAGCGCAGTCAAAGAAATCTCAAATAATGCAGAATCGGTGGCAGATTTGGCTGATGAAGCAAACGAGCAAGCACAATCCGGACTGCATGTGGTTAAAAATACGATTTCAAGCATTACCAGCTTAGAAAATGAAATAAAAATCACGGCGAATCGACTGAGTGAATTGGCGGAAGAAACCGACAACATTGGCGGGATTTTAGATGTAATACTTGGGATTGCAGATCAAACGAACCTTCTTGCTTTGAATGCGGCCATCGAAGCGGCAAGAGCAGGAGAGCAAGGACGTGGATTTGCCGTGGTTGCTGATGAGGTGCGTGGATTAGCACAACGTACTCAAAATTCGACCTCCGAAATTCAAGGTCTCATTGAGCGATTACAGCAAGGGACCCGTGAGGTGGAAGTCAGCATGGAAAAAAGCAGGACGGTGGTGACCGCGAGTGTGGAAGATGCAAGTAAATCCGGTGGGGCATTTAAAACCATTTCAGAAGCCATTGAAAAAATCCAACAGTACAGTGCAAAAAATGCAACCTCTTGTGAGCATCAAGGTGTGACCACAGAGCAAATCAATCAAAATGTGCAAAAAGTGAGCAGCATTTCGAAAGAGAGCTCAGAAAATGCAGAAACAACGGTGAAGGCCAGTGATGAGCTTTCTGCTTTGGCAACCCGTTTACAAAAAATGGTCGGACAATTTAAAATCAATGCCGCTTAAAGCATCTCATTATACCCAAAGGAATTGAAGTTGCGTGTTTGCGCCAAGTGAGTGAAGCCCCTGATCATAGATGCACTGTGTGATTGGGGGCCATGCACGTCGCCAAGTTCTATGGCGCTTCAAGGGCGACGGGTATAAAGCCTTCTTATTTGGCCGTGGTTGACTGACCACGGCCTTTTTTATTTTCTATATTTTTATTTCCTATAAATGCGCAAAATGAAATCGGCTTCACAATCGAATTTTTCTGATGTTTTTAATGTCTCCCATAAGGCTTCAGGGGCGCGCCAAGCAAACGGGGTCATTTGCAAAAGCATACTGGCTTCTTCTGGGTTTAAAGACATGGGATAAGAAATATTCTTTTGAATTTCAAGTTTTAAACCATGGACATTTTCTTCAAGGAGGGGATGCAGGCGCACTTCATCATAGATGTGCGCTTTGAGTTGGTAAAGATGACGAGGGCCGGGCGTGACGGTGATCATCAGGCCATTTTTTTTAAGGGTGCGGGAGAGCTCTTCGGCATTGCAAGGCGCATAAATGCGGATAATTGCGTCAAAGAAAGCGTCTTGAAAAGGCAATTTTAAAGAGGAGGCCACAACGAAATGGCATTCTTTGTAACGTTTGGCTGCCGCTTGGATCATGGATTTAGAAATGTCGAGTCCAAATGTTTTTGATTGATGATGTGTTTTGGCTAAGTGATGGGTGTAATAACCTTCGCCACACCCGATATCCAATAAATGGATATCAGCCTTGTCAGGCAGTAATGCATGCAAGGTTTCACTGACGGCATCCCTCATGGGTTGATAGTGGCCAGCATCTAAAAAGTGACGCCGTGCTTGCATCATGGCTTTGCAATCTCCAGGGTTTTTTGAACGTTTGTGTTGAACTGGGAGAAGATTAACGTAGCCTTCTTTTGAGATGTCAAAGAGATGTTCTTGGGCGCATCGATAGGTACGCGCTTGTAATATAAGAGGTTGCTGGCATAACGGACAAAGATAAGACATAGTAACTTTGAGTATAAATGACGTTGGGATGCAGGATAATGCGCGTCTTAATCTGCATCAAGATAAAAATGTTGCAAGGTGCTAAACCCAAGGTCACCTTTTTCAGCCGGGGGCGGGGGTTTTGTTATCAGGAAAAACCAGTCATTGAAACTGGTTTTTCATCTTAAGCACTCAATAAACGACTTTGTGGCCATAGCCTTCTAAAATGCTTTTGAGTTTTTCCATGGTTTCTTGTGGTGGAACACCTACCTCTTTTAATTCGTATTCATAGCCGAGTGTTTCCCACTTATGTTCACCGAGCTGGTGGTATGGCAACATTTCTACTTTTTCGATATTGTCCATTCCTTTAATAAATTCTCCGAGGCGGTGCGCGGAGTCTTCATCGTCGCTGTAGCCGGGCACGACCACGTACCTTATCCAGGTTTTTTGACCACGCTGATGTAAGTAGCGTGCAAAATCAAGAGTGCGGCGGTTAGAGACACCGACAAGATCTTGGTGAATTTCATCATTCAGTTGTTTTAAATCCAGCATCACAAGATCGGTGGCGTCCAACACTTCATCAATAATGTCCGTGTGTTTTCTTATATGGCCGTTGGTATCTAAGCAGGTGTGGATCCCTTGGTTTTTTGCCGCAAGAAAAAAGTCACGAACAAATTCAGGTTGTAGCATGGCTTCTCCTCCTGACGCGGTGACACCGCCGCCAGAGGCTTTAATGAAATGACGATACGTCACCACTTCTTGAATGATTTCGTCCACAGAGACGTCACGTCCGTCAGTTTGATCCCAGGTATCCCGATTGTGACAGTATTTACAACGCATTAAACAGCCTTGTAAAAAAACGATAAAGCGAATACCCGGGCCATCGACGGTCCCACAGGTTTCAAATGAATGAATACGACCCATTGTTGACATGAAGTTTTCCAAAAAAGAGAAAAGAAAAATGTAATTTTATTACAAATAAAGGGTGAACCCCAGCGAAGAACCTTGGATAAATGACGGATATCCAGCTGGCTATTGAAGAGCCTGGCTTGTTGGCTGCGTTCACGAAGTCCAATCAGAACGTCTTTCTCGGTTTAGAGGGGATGACGCATGTGCTTTTATTTGTTTTTAGCGAAATAAATATTTAAATAAACAATGATATAAGGACGGTTTCCTTGTTTATTTAAAACGCAGGCCGAAAGAAAAAGCCCCATAAAAAAACACCGCCTAAAGGAGGTGTTTTTATTTTTTTCTTGTGCTGATTAAATTATAAAGACGCAGTGAAAGTACGGGTGATCACGTCTTTTTGTTGTTCGGCAGTTAAAGAGTTAAAACGCACAGCATACCCTGAAACACGAATGGTGAGCTGTGGGTATTTTTCTGGGTGCTTCACAGCATCTTCCAATGTTTCACGGTTTAAAACGTTGACATTCAGGTGCTGACCCCCTTCAACGCCAGACTCATGATGAAAATATCCGTCCATCAGGCCTGCAAGGTTAGATTTTTGCGCCTCGTAGTCTTTACCTAATGCGTTTGGCACGATAGAGAAGGTATATGAAATACCGTCTTTTGCGTGTGCGAAAGGCAATTTACCGACAGACGTTAAAGACGCCACTGCACCTTTTTCGTCACGTCCGTGCATGGGGTTTGCACCCGGAGCAAAAGGCGCTCCAGAGCGACGTCCACAAGGGGTTGTTCCTGTTTTCTTACCGTAAACCACATTCGATGTAATGGTTAAAACGGATTGAGTTGGTACTGCATTGCGGTATGTTTTCAACTTACGAATTTTATTCATGAAGTTTTCAACAAGTTGGCAAGCCATGTCATCTACGCGAGCGTCATTGTTACCAAATTTCGGATAGTCACCCTCGATTTCAAAATCGATGGCAATGCCATTTTCGTCACGAACAGGTTTCACTTTTGCATGTTTGATTGCAGAAAGTGAATCAGCGGCGACAGACAAACCGGCGATACCACACGCCATGGTACGGTATACATCACGATCCATGAGGGCCATTAAAGAGGCTTCGTAGCTGTATTTGTCGTGCGAGTAATGAATGGCATTCAGCGCAGTGACGTATTGTGCCGCGAGCCAGTCCATGAAACTGTCTAAGCCTGTCCAAACTTTATCAAAGTCAAGAACCTCGTCCATCATCGGGGCTTGTTTTGGACCCACTTGAAGTTTCAGTTTTTCATCCACACCGCCGTTGATAACATACAGAAGTGTTTTTGCAAGGTTGGCACGGGCCCCAAAGAATTGCATGTGCTTACCAATCACTTGTGGAGAAACACAACAAGCAATCGCGTAGTCATCGTTATCGAAATCTGGGCGCATCAAATCATCATTTTCATATTGAATCGATGAGGTGTCGATAGAGACTTTTGCACAAAAACGTTTGAAGCCATCAGGCAATTGTTCTGACCACAATACGGTGATGTTTGGCTCTGGGCTTGGACCCATAGTGTAAAGGGTGTTCAAGAAGCGGAAATTCGTGCGACTGACCAAAGTACGGCCATCAACGCCCATGCCACCCATAGATTCTGTTGCCCAAATAGGGTCACCAGAGAACAATTCATCGTATTCAGGCGTACGTAAGAAACGCACCATACGCAGTTTCATGACGAAGTGGTCAATCATTTCTTGTGCATCGACTTCGGTGATTTTGCCTTCAGCCAGATCGCGCTCAATGAAGATATCAAGGAATGTCGAGGTGCGTCCAAGAGACATGGCGGCGCCATTTTGAGATTTTACTGCGGCGAGATAACCGAAATAAAGCCATTGAACTGCTTCTTGTGCGTTGGTTGCAGGACCTGAAATATCAAAGCCGTATTTTTTCGCCATTTCTTTCATTTGGCCAAGGGCGCGGTATTGCTCTTGGATTTCTTCACGCAGTTGCATGGTCATTTGCAAGTCTTCGCCATTTTCTAACTTCGCTTGAAGCGAATGAAATTGCTTAGATTTGTCTTTCATTAGGTAATCAAGACCGTACAGTGCAACACGACGGTAATCACCAATAATGCGGCCACGGCCGTATGCATCAGGCAAGCCAGTCAGGATCCCTGATTTACGGCAGTTTAAAATATCAGGGCTGTAGATATCGAAAACACCTTGGTTGTGTGTTTTACGAAATTCTGAATAGGTTTTTGAAATAGCAGGGTCAAGGACGCGGCCATACGCTTTGCATGATCCTTCAATCATGCGTACCCCGCCGTTTGGCATGATAGCGCGTTTCAGAGGGGCTTCTGTTTGTAAGCCGACAATTTTTTCAAGATCTTTAAAGATGTAGCCCGCGTCATGTGCGGTGATCGTTGAAATCAGGCTGGTGTCGAAATCAACGGGTGCGTGAGTGGCATTCTCAAGCTTGATGCCTTCCATGACTTTATCCCAAAGGGTATTGGTCGCTTCAGTGCCTTCTGTGACAAGAAAAGATTCATCACCCTCGTAAGGGGTATAGTTTTTCTGAATAAAATCGCGAATGTTTACGTTGTTTTGCCATTCGCCTTCAGCGAATCCTTCCCATGCTTTAGCAAATTGATCTGACATATTCTGGAAACCTTTTCGTTGTGTGAATCATTTATTTTTGGGTCTGCCTTGCCCCAATAAAGAAGCAAGAGCTGGATAAAAACGGAGAAAGCAACGGCGTTGTTTTTGCAACGTGTTTGCTTTCGGCGTCTTCTTGTGCGTTGCCTAAAAAAAGAAGGAACCCCCTGTAAAAAAAGGTTTTTTTCTTTTTTATTCTTCTAACACCCTGACCGTCATTTTGGGCATATCTTGTGCTAGAAAGAGAAATAGCAGCGTAAATGATCCGAACTCAAATAGGAAGAAAGCTCTCTTCGTTTGAGTTGATATAGATCACCTTTATGAAAATAAATTACATTTTTGATGTCTTTAATGCTGAATGTATTTGTAATTACACATTAAATCATCTGTTTTGTTACATTTTGAGCACTTTTTGAAAGTAAATTACCATCTCATTCTTAAATTATGTGCTACACGATGAAGAGGAAATGAAGGGAGAATCGGTGTGTTTTTAGTCCAACGGAGTCTTAAGTGTGATTAAAGTAATAGACACAAAGACCAAAAAGAAAAATCACACAGTGCAAGAAGCAATGAAAAGAGGGATCAAAAAAGGAAGGGAGCGCAGACAAACCAGAATAGCAAGATCATCAATGCGGGATCTTGCCTGTTTTTAGTTAGTTAAAATAAGCCCAAATCGGAGCGTGATCGGAGGGTTTTTCGATGCCTCTCAAAGCATAATCAATGCCCGCTTCTGTGCAGTGTGCAGCCAAAGAGGAAGTGGCTAAAATGACATCTATGCGCAGCCCTCTGTTTTCGTCAAAACCCCGAGAGCGATAATCAAACCAGGAGAATTGATTTTCAACGAGGGGATGTTTTTGTCTAAAGGTATCAATCAATCCCCATTGCATTAAACGGGCAAGCCATTCACGCTCTTCGGGTTGAAAGGATGATTTCCCTGTTTTTAACCAGCGCTTTTTGTTGATTTCACCGATACCAATATCAAGATCGATTGGGCTGATATTGATGTCTCCCATCACAATGAGATGTTCAGAAGGGACATGATTTTCTTCAAGGTGCTGCATTAAATCGCAATAAAATTTTCGTTTTGCTGGAAATTTGGTTTCATGGGCGATGTTTTCGCCTTGCGGGAAATAACCATTGATCAGGGTGAAATTTTCCGTTTCGTTCAGTTTAAATTCGGCCATGATTATACGGCGTTGTGCGTCGTTATCGTCGTTTTGAAAGCCTTTTGTCACTGTGATGGGGGGGATTTTCGATAATATGGCGACGCCATAATGCGCTTTTTGTCCATGAAAATGAACATGATACCCCAAGTCTTCAATGGATTGGATGGGAAACGCGTCATCATGTACTTTGATTTCTTGAAGGCCAATGATATCGGGTTGGTGTTTTTCAATTAGGGCTTCAAGTTGGTGTAATCTTGCTCGTAATCCATTAATATTAAAAGATATTATTTTCATTTTTCCCTCTTTGTTTTTTTAAACGCAATGAAGAGTCTGGTGTCTGCCCGTTCTCCGCTATTTTTTTATGGTAAAAAAATCAATTCATTCCCCAACAAGTTGATTTCAAAAAGCAAATTTTCATACTTATGGCTATTATATAAAGATCAATCAGGGATTCATTAAACTCTGGCTCAAATTTTGATGGGTTTTTTTGAATTTGCCAGCGTTTTTTAAGGAAAAGCTGGAAAAAGGGAGATGCGGATGTTTCGAAGGCTAGCTGTTGTTGGTTTATCAATACTCGCAATTTTAATGGCGGGGTGTTCTAAATACGGTGATTTTACTGAAGAGCAGATTTGTCGTGCAACCCTTGCCGCAATTAAAGGAAAAAGGCCGAGTGTGATCGCTGTAGATAAAGTGCTCTCTGATAAGGAAACAAAACTCGACCTATTTTATCTTTCTTATCAAAGGCCGGATGACGGACAAAAATGGTATTTCCGTTGTAAGGTCGACAGAACCCGCGTTGTTTGGGCACAAGGAGATGGACGTTGGCGCGATCAAGCACAAGATCCGACGGTACGTTTCAGCATAAAAGGGGATGAACTTGAAATAAATGAAAGCTTTCCTGATGGCAGCGAAGCGAGTAATGTCACTTTTAATATCAATGCGTTAGGAGGAAAAATCGCGCATTGAAAAGAACAATTTGCAAAAAACGGGAACCCGATTTTTTGATAAAAAAAGGAGGCCATAAGGCCTCGTTTTTTTTAAATAAGATGGTGGTGGGAGAAGGATTCGAACCTTCGAAGGCTGAGCCGTCAGATTTACAGTCTGATCCCTTTGGCCACTCGGGAATCCCACCACGTGTTGGAAGGCATACTATCAGAGAAGCTTGTTCTGTAAAGCACTTTTAATAAAAGAACGCACCGTTTGATTGTTTTATACCCATCTCATTCAAAAAGTAACCTCATCCCATGAAAAAACTAACGCGCTCCAAGTCTATGCGTTTGCTTTGCTTTCCTTTACATTTATTTACCGCACGAAAGATCCCAATAAAGTAGACTGTTCGAGTCTCTTATTTCGGGTAATTAAAATGAATAAACGATTAGGCTTCTTTTTTGGCTGTGCCTTGCTTGCCAGTCTTTATTTTGTCTGGAAAATAACCACCCCTTCCAAACCGTTGTCACAAAAACCATTAATACCTTTCATCGCCGTTGCAACAGAAGAGGTCGGTCAGCATGAGGTGGAAAGAACACGCGACTTTATTGGAAAATTGAAATCTGATAAATCGGTGATCATTGCCTCTGAAGTAGGAGGCAAAATTGAGCGCGTTCATGTTAAAGCAGGAGAGAAAGTCGAAGAAGGGCAATTATTGATAAGTCTTGAATCAAGAAAATCCCAAGCTGTTTTTGCAGAAGCGCAAGCTTTTTTTAATGATGAAAAACGTAAGCAAGCGGAATATTTCAAATTGAACCAAAAAGGGGCTTTGACAAAAACAGAGTTGGAGGCTCAAGAGGCAAGTTTAGAGATTGCTAAAGCCCGTTTGGATGCCGCAAAAGCGAACAGAGAGGATCATTTTATTAAAGCCCCTTTTGACGGCACTGTCGGTTTGATTGATATCACTCGCGGTCAGTTAATCTCCCTTTCAGAGGCCTTGCTCCATTTTGATGACCTTTCTTTGATGCAGCTTGATGTGAATGTGCCGGAAGAATATTTAAGTGAGTTGAATCATCAAATACCCGTATCAGCAAGAACGAAAGCCTGGTCAAAGCGCGAATTTAAAGGGAAAGTGACAGCCGTTGATACGCGAGTGAACAATGATTCTTTAAACTTGCGGGCCCGTATTCACATTGAAAACACAGAAGGTTTATTGCTTCCCGGCATGATGATGGAAGCCAATCTTCAATTCGAACCGATTCTGAGCCTGGTGATCCCCATTCAAGCCATTGAATACTCTGGTACAAAACGCTATGTCTACAAGGTCGATGATGAAGGGATTGCGCACCGAACACAGGTAGAACTCGGGGCCCGCTTTAATAATCAAGTGACAGTCGAAAACGGCTTAAACATGGAGGACCGGATTGTTGTACAAGGGTTAGTGAGCATGCGAGATGGCGCAAAAGTGAAAGAGTTGAATCCATCGCTTACAGAGGATAAGTAAATGTGGCTGTCTGATTTTTCAGTAAAACGCCCTGTCGCGGCGGTGGTCTTGAGCTTGCTCTTGTGTGTTTGCGGTATTCTCTCATTTAATAAACTGGCTGTTCGTGAATATCCGGACATCGACAGCCCTGTCGTTTCCATCATGACATTTTATGCTGGCGCGTCCGCCAATATCATGGAAAGTCAAATTACCCAAGTAATAGAAGATGAGCTTTCAGGGATCAGCGGGATAGAAGAGATCATCTCCGTCAGCCGTAATGGCCTCTCTCGCATTACGGTAGAATTTGATATTGATTGGGACTTAACCGAAGGGGTCAGTGATGTGCGGGATGCCACTGCCCGCGCGCAGCGTCGATTACCTGATGCGGCGGATGAACCCATTGTTTCAAAATCGAATGGTTCAGGAGAGGCGTCGATTTATGTCAATTTGGCTTCCTCGGAAATGGAGCGTGCTCAGTTAACAGAGTATGCGCAACGGGTATTAGAAGATAAATTCAGTCTGATAACGGGTGTCAGCTCTGTGGACTTGTATGGTGCGCTTTATAAGGTCATGTATGTCCGTCTTGACCCTGTGTTAATGGCCGGGCGAGGTGTGACAACGGAAGACATAAAATCGGCACTTCATCGTGAAAATCTAGAAAGTCCCGGGGGCGAAATACGCAACGACATCACAAAAATGAGCGTGCGCACAGAGCGTTTATACCAAACCCCTGAAGATTTTAATTATTTAGTGGTGCGAACAGCAAAAGACGGAACACCTCTTTATTTAAAAGATGTGGCTGAGGTTTACATCGGTTCTCAAAATGAAAATGCAACCTATAAAAATAACGGGATCAATAATTTAAGCCTTGGGATCATGCCTCAGTCTGAAGCAAATCCTTTGGAGCTTGCGAAATCTGTTCGTCGATTAGTGGATGAATTTCAGCCCTTTTTACCAAAGGGGACCAAATTATGGATAGATTATGACTCCACGGTCTTTATTGAACATTCGATAGACGAGGTTTACAGCACTCTTTATATCACAGGAGGCTTGGTTGTATTGGTCCTGTATATTTTTATTGGTCAATTGCGTGCCACGTTCATTCCTGCAATCACGGTGCCTGTGTCTTTGATTTCTGCTTTCATTGCAGCCTATTTCTTTGGTTTTTCGATTAACTTATTGACTTTAATGGCTTTGATCTTGGCGATAGGTTTGGTGGTGGATGACGCCATTGTGGTGGTTGAAAACATTTTTCACCACATTGAAAAAGGCGAAACGCCTTTGGTGGCAGCCTATTTAGGGACGCGTGAAGTCGGATTTGCGGTTGTTGCCACCACGGTGGTGTTGGTCATGGTTTTTTTGCCTATTTCTTTTATGGAAGGAATGGTTGGAAAGTTATTTACTGAATTTGCTGTTTTACTTTCGATGGCGGTCATTTTTTCTTCTGTCGTGGCTTTATCTTTGACGCCGGTGATGAGCAGCAAGATCCTAAAAGCGCATGTTAAACCGAATGCTTTTAATCTTTTTGTAGACAATGCTTTTATGAAAGTCGAAAAAGTCTATCGTCGCATTGTGACGCGTGCGATAAAAGCAAGGTTTGCCGCCCCTTGTGTGATTTTAATCTGTTTATCGGGAAGCTATTTTTTGATGAACAAGCTTCCCGCGCAGCTCGTGCCTCAAGAAGATCGCGGTGTTCTGATGATTTTTGTAAAAGGAGCGGAAGGGACGGCTTATAACCGTATGGTCGAAAATATGGAGCAAGTGGAACGTCGATTACTCCCTTTAGTGGATGAAGGTCTTGTGGCGTCGGTGAGTCTTCAAGCCCCGGCTTTTGGGGGGATGGCAGGAGATCAAACTGGATTTGTGATAATACAACTTAAAGATTGGAATGAGCGTGATGAAACGGCAAGTGACGTTTTAACACGCGTGCGTGAGGAGTTAAAAGGGCTTCCTGATATTTTTGTGCGTGCTTTTATGCCGGGTTTTAGAGGGGGTTCGAGTGATCCTGTTCAATTTGTTTTAAGTGGTCCTGATTACAAAGAGTTACATCAATGGAGTCAAACCTTACTCGAAGCAACCAAAACGAGTCCCTTTTTTCAAGGTGCGGAGCTTGATTATGCAGAAACGACCCCGGAGCTTGTCGTTAAAATGGACACTCAACGTGCTGCCGAATTTGGCATTGGTCTTGATAAACTTTCAAGCACGATGGAGATCATGTTAGGGGGAAGTGCGCAAACAACGTTTGTGGAGCGAGGTGAAGAATTTGATGTTTATCTTCGTGGAGATGAAGCACGGTTTAATAATAAAGAAGATTTAAACCAGATATACATGCGCACAGAAAAAGGAGGCTTACTGAGTTTAGAGAGCTTAATTGAGGTTGAAGAGGTCGCCTCAGCTCAAGCATTGCGGCATTTTAATAAACAAAAATCCATTACATTGAATGCCAATTTAAGCGAAGGGCACACCTTGGGTGAAGCGCTCACTTTTCTCGATGAAAAAGCCATTGCCTTATTTCCACCTGATATTTCGATCAGCTATTCAGGTGAATCGGCTGAGTTTAAAGAAAATCAAAACAGTATTTTGCTTGTTTTTGCTTTGGCGTTGCTGGTCACTTATTTGGTTTTGGCTGCGCAATTTGAAAGTTTTATTAATCCGCTGGTGGTGATGTTTACTGTACCAATGGGTCTTTTAGGGGGCTTGTTTGGTTTGTGGGTATCGGGGCAAGGTTTGAATCTTTATTCTCAAATAGGCATGATCATGCTGATTGGAATGGTCACGAAAAATGGGATTTTGATTGTTGAATTTGCAAATCAATTACGAGACCGTGGTGTGCGTTTTGAAGAGGCGATCATTCAAGCATCGGTGCGGCGTCTTCGTCCTATCATGATGACCGCCTTTACAACGATCATAGGCGCCATCCCTCTTATTCTTTCCGCTGGAGCGGGTCATGAAAGCCGCGTTGCCGTGGGTACGGTTATTTTTGCAGGAATGGCTTTTGCTACGGGGGTGACCTTGGTTGTTGTTCCCGCAATGTACCGTTTATTGTCGGTGAAAACGCACTCTCCTGGTTTTGTTGAGGCTCAGCTTCATCGTGATTTTCAATTAAACAAAGCCCTGAAGACCCAAAAAGAGGATGAACCCGATTTAAAAGAGGGATTTTGATACAGAGCCGACTATACCTGTCACCTTTGAAGCTGCATGGGGGGTGGCGATGCTCGCTGCGCCCAACCACAAAGTAGAACTAGGCTCAGGGGCTTTACTTGCTTGATGCAGGCGCGCTTCTTCAATTATTTTAGGTACAGCAATATATTGCATTATGAAAGGGCCGTTGAGGTCCTTTTTTTATGTGTGGATGTTCGTATGTGAGATGAATTGTTCTGTGGAGATCTATCTATCTCTTCTTTGTCTATGTGATATAAAGTGAAACGTTTTACATTGAACGGCTGAGTATCTAACTATTTGTTTTTAAAGTGAATTATATTCTATCGAGCATCTTTTAGAAGAGATAAAATTTAATCATTGTTGTTTTTTCTTTTAATGCATGGTGTAAAGAAATGAAAGCGATTGAAAATCCCCCTCAAAATTTAATGACAACGCCGATTAAGTTTGAGGTTCGCAATCAAGTCCGTTTAGCACAAAGCAATGATGCAACGATGGATGCTGCAAAAATGGCGCATATTGGGGCTGTGTTGCAAGAATATTTAGAAAGCCCCGCAAGCAAAGAGGAACTCAGAAAATCGCGCGCTGAAAATATAAAAAGATTGCTCGTCTTGGTGGCGGACGCGACGCAAGTTCAGAGTTTTTCTTTGGAGGAGGCGCGTGAAATACTGAGCACACTCCATTATCAAGACGAAAAAGTATTTAATCAGATGTTGACGTTTGATTTGGGTCAATTGAAAGGCGACGATTTTAGTTTTTTAAAAACAACGGAAACCATCGAGAGTCTTAAAGAGATCTTACAAAGTGAATTGCCTCAGGATATAGCGCTAGATAAAGAGAAATATGAAGACGATGAATATAAGTTTTTAGATGAAAAACAAAAAAGCAGAATGCCTGATTCACTTTCCAGATTAAATACCATCGTTCCTGATTCTGAAATATTTGACAAGGTGTTGGACGTTATTCAAAACATGGATGAAACCTATGTAATTCCTTATCAGAAAATAGCCGAAATCGCAGCTGAATTATATGGTGAATTTTCAAATATAAATACAGCGCTTTCTGAAATGATTACCGGCGGTCAAGTGAATAATGAGGACGGCACTATTTCATTTGATGTTGCAAAATTAGGGGTTGCACTTAATGCGTTGCAGAAAGCTTTTTATGATCCTTCAAGCTCAATAGTACAAACATTAGCCAGTATTCAATTTTCTGTGGCAAATAAGGCGAAAGCAGAAGAGATGATCCAAGGTACTGGCTTGGTTTTAGCAGGAGGCCCGCCTGCAGAAAACTATTATTTAGCAGTAGACCGCGCCCCATACGAAAGTTTAATTACCGCGTTTAAAGGGATGGCGCCGGGATATCCAACAACAACATCCGTTTCAATGACAACATATCAATTGCAATCGTTCCAAGTTGCGTTCAGTTCGGTGGGAGAGCAGCTTGCAAGTGAAATGCAAACGGCAACAGAAAAATTTAAAAGAGCAACGTCAGTCAGTGACAATTTCTTAAAATTGGTCAGTGCCGCGACGCAAACCACGACAGATGCGAATAAAGGGTTCTTACAATAAATTGCAAATAAACAGAGGTGAATGATTGTGACCATGTTAAATGAAAAAAATAATATTGAAGAATTAAAAACAGTCTTTTCCGAGTTTCAAAATTTAATCCCGACCTTTGATGGTAAAACGATCAAGCAAAACGCAAAGATTGCAGATGAAGACATTTTAAATTTACATTCTGTGGCCTGTGTTTTTTTTGAAAAAGGGAAACTCAATGAATCAGAACAGTTTTTCAGGTATTTATGCCTGCTAGACAGCACAAATCTTGATTATATTTTAGGTTTAGGTGCTGTTTTACAAAGAAAAAAACTGTACAGCGATGCGGTTGATATTTATGCATTGGGACACATGCTCCAAACGAACGACGCAAGACCCATGTTTTATGCAGGGCAATGCCATTTTTTTGATAGGAAATATGACAAAGCTAAATTTTGCTTTGATGTGGTCATTGAAGATAACCATTCAACGGAATTGACTCAAATGGCAACGCTGTTTATTAATTCCATGACTGAAGGAAAAAACACTGATGGACGTTAGTTCAAGTTCAAAATCACCCGCACATGTTTCAAATGAGCAGTACGCGGAGAGTGACGTAAAAAACAGCGCGGCAGCCATTGAAAATGCGCGAAAAGTTGGAAGTGAGCAACACCAACGCACAATGAAGCTTCTGGTTGAGAAGTTTGTACCCTCCACGTCAATGCTAACCCAAACGCCTCAAACGGCCCAAGCTCAAATTGAAGCGGGTGTTGAGGAGTCGAAAAAAGAATTTCAGCGCCGCAGTTCAGAAAAAGCAGAGCAATCAGAAAAAAAAGAAGGAGCCACTCTTTCTCCTTCCAACCCAGAAAATGCAGAAGCGGCTGCTTTTGAAGAGTTAAAAAAAGAGACGCAAAAAAGCAAAGCCAATGCAGAGGCCGCGTCTGAAAAAAATACAACGGCATCAGGGACTGGCAATAATCAACCCATTTCCACGGAAGGTGAAACGATTGGGGGAGAAAAGCCTGACAAACCGACAACATTGCCCCTTTTGCCTCCTAAGCCGCCTAATCCGCCAGCCTTCCCTGAAGGATTTGCAGTCGGAAGTATTGGCGCAAAAGAGTTTGTTTCTTATGAGGCGAGCCTAACCAAAATATTGGCACAGATGTCGGAGCTTATGGGGGACTCTGCGCTGGAATCATTAGATGCAAACCGTCAACATCAAAAGAGATCCTCTGAAGTCAATTTAGCTGAAATTAAAAAATCAGAAAAAGAACAAATAGAAGCCCAAAGGAAGGCAAATCAAGCAAGCACAATAGGTGGGGCGATTCTACAAGGACTCATGGGACTCGGTGCGCTTATTATGGGCGTGTTTGGCGTCGTCACAGGCAATGTGGCCCTTATTACGGTTTCTGTTCTTTCTCTCACTTTGGTGATTGCAGATTCCGCATTGGCAGCGGCAGGAAAAGAGACCATCAGTGGAGCGATTATGGCCCCCATAATGGAAAATGTGATCCAACCTATGGCGGAGTTCTTTGGCGATATTATTGAAAATTTCCTCCTTGATTTGGGCGTAGACCCTGATACGGCGGCGATTGTAGGCTCCGTGCTCGGTATGCTCATGGCTTTTGCAAGCATTATTTTAATTGCGGTGGGCCTTAAAAGTTCAACAGCCGTAAATCAAGCGATGAGTAAATTGTTGGCAGGGATGGGATCGGCATTGAGCAAAATGACCCCAGAAGCCCTTAAAACTGCAGCGAAAGGGATGAGCCAAAGCATGGGGCAATTCTCGACCAAGTTAATGGAAAA
>CAMRDW010000035.1 GCA_947041315.1 uncultured Enterovibrio sp. | reverse complement strand
GGTTCAGATATCAACCGAAACAAATTAATCCTGGGTGTCCACTTAACCAATGATCATGGGAGCAAATTAACCCTGGGTGTCCCAATTAATCCACCAATTAATCCCAATCCCCCTCCGAGCATCCGCTCCCTCCAGTCCCCTTTGAATGGATAAAATAGACATTTTAAAGCGACAAAGGTATAAAGCGCCAAGAAACTATCCATTTTAATAAAACGGTAAAGACAAAAAGATGAGCACTCTTTCTCCAGCATCAGACAGTTATTTGCAACGTTTTGGCGGCACTCAGCGCTTGTATGGCACGAATGAACTTGAAATCCTCAGAGCATCTCATGTTTGTGTGATTGGCATTGGTGGCGTGGGCTCTTGGGCTGTGGAAGCTTTGGCGCGAAGTGGCGTTGGCACCTTGACCTTGATTGATATGGACGACATTTGTGTCACCAACATTAATCGTCAAATCCATGCGCTTTCAAATACGCTGGGAAAAAGCAAAATTGAAGCCATGGCGGAACGGGTGCTTGGCATAAATCCAGACTGCAAAGTTTATCTTATTGATGATTTTATTAATGAAGAGAACATAGACGAATACATTGGGCATGAATTTGATTATGTTTTAGATGCCATTGACAGCGTGAAACCTAAAGCGGCGTTATTGGCCTATTGTAAGCGCAAAAAAATCAGGGTGATAACTGTTGGAGGAGCGGGAGGACAAATTGATCCGACGCAAATTCAAGTGGCGGATTTAACCAAAACGATTCAAGACCCTTTGGCGGCAAAAGTAAAACATAATTTACGGCGTTTTCATCACTTTACAAAGTCAAAAGGCCGAAAATTTGGCATTGAATGTGTCTTTTCAACAGAGCAACTAAAATACCCAAAAGAAGACGGTACGGTTTGCGTGGATAAATCCAGCGCAGAAGGGCCGAAAAGAATGGATTGCAGAACGGGTTTTGGGGCTTCGACCATGGTGACGGCCACTTTTGGTTTTGTTGCTGTGTCGCGAATTTTGGCAAAGCTCATCGCTCTACATGCCGAAAAATAACCAGAGCCTTTTTTTTAAATGCATTCTTTATTCTTCTTACCGAGATTGCCAAGCGATGAGATTGGGCCAGAATTTTCAAAGGGGATCATCGAGTCTATCTGTATTGAAAGGGTTTTGTTCTGTGACGTCGATTTAAAGTCTTTATTTTGAAGCCATAAAAAAAGACCGCATGTGCGGTCTTTTTTAATAAAAGCAAAAATTATGCTTTTGCTTTTGGTTTTGTTTTAGATTTGGCTTTTTTTGGAGCGGGTGTGGCTTCAAGAGGCAGAACTTGAAGAACGTATTCACCCGGAGCGGCTCTAAGAACAGGATTTGCTTTTGAACCTTGTTTAAAGGGCGCAATTTTTTCTTTTGCGCTGTGGGTGTTTAACCATTTGTTCCAATGTTCCCACCAAGAACCCTGTGTGTGCTGCGCTGTGTCTAGCCATTTTTCTGCGGATTCATTTAATTCTTTATTAACCCAAAATCCGTATTTCTTTTTAGCGGGGTGATTGACTATCCCTGCGATATGACCAGACTCGCCCAATACAAATGTTTTTTCACCGCCAAGGGTCAGGGCGCCACGGTAAGTACCTTGCCACAGTGCAATGTGATCTTCTTTTGTGGAGATGAAATAGCTTGGGGTTTTGATCTTGGTTAAATCAATCGATACGCCGTCTATCTTTATGCCTTTATCTTTCACTAAGGTGTTGTTCAGATAAAGTTCACGCAGCATGAAGTTGTGGGTTTTTGCCGCCACATTGGTGCTGTCACTGTTCCAATAAAGAAGATCAAAATCGACAGGGCTTGTGCCTTTGAGGTAATTATCTATGTAGTAATTCCAGTACAGGCTGTTTTCTCTTAAGAGGCTGAAGGTCACGCTTAGAGAGCGGCCATCCATGTACCCTGTGGCATTGTTTTGATGCTCAATGGCGGTGACCACTTCGTCATTGACGAAGGCGCCTACTTCTCCTGGTTGAGAGAAGTCTAAAATGGTAGTGAAATAAGATGCTGATTTGATTTGTGTTTTTGTGCGTTTTGCTGAGAGGTAAGCAAGCGCGCAAGCCAACACGGTGCCACCAATACAATAACCTGCTGTGTTGATTTGTGTTTGGCCCGTAATGTCTTCAATGGCAGAGACGGCTTTGACGACACCTTCGGTAACATAATCACCAAATTCAACGTCTTTTTGAGCCACACCTGGGTTGCGCCATGACATCATAAATACGCTGTGGCCTTGTTCTAGCATCCAGCGCACCATCGATTTCTGTTCATTGAGATCTAAGATGTAGTATTTATTGACGAACGGTGGAACCATCAACAAGGGGGTGCTGTTGACTTTTTTGGTCAAGGGGTGGTATTGGATCAGTTCAAACAAGTCGTTTTGGTAGACAACATCGCCTGGCGTGCTTGCCACATCTTCGCCAAGACGAAATGCATTGTTGTTGGTCATACGCACTTTGAGAATATCTGTGCTTGATTTTAGATCTTCTTGCAGTTGCTCAAAGCCGCGAACTAAATTCTCGCCATTGTTGTTCATGGTCAGTTTTAGCAATTCAGGATTGGTCCCTATAAAATTGCTGGGTGACATGGCATTGATGGCTTGACGAGAGAAAAAATTCAGTCGTTCTTTTGTTTTATCATCAAGTCCATCAATGGAGTTGATGGTGTCAAGAAATGTTTTTCCAAACAAAAGATAAGATTGTTTAATGTAATTAAAGAAAGCATCATCTTGCCAAGCTGAGTCTAGAAAACGCTTGTCGTCTTTTGCTGGGGAAATAACGTTTTCTTTTTGGCTCAAAAGGGCCACATTTTGCCAAATTTGAAGTTGCTGTTCCCACCACTTCATTTGAACATTTAATATTGCGGCAGGGTTGTTTGTGGCACTTTCAAATAATTTTTTAGCATCTTGAATGCTGATTTCTTGCATTGCTTTATTGACTGACGTATTAACGCTCGACTTGCCTTGCTCAAATTCTTTTAACCATTTCAGGTTGCTTTCGTTGAGTTTATCAAGGTACTCCGAAAAGACGTTTTGATACATGTGTAAACCCTCTTGAACGGAAAAAAACCCGCTCCCTAACTTGAGCAGGGAGCGGGCTGTATACCAAGACTTAAGCTGGTGTTACAGCTTTGATGTTGTCTGTAGTCAGTTTTTCAATGTCGTTTTTGAATTCTTTTGCGATAGATTGCAGTTTTGCACTGTCGTCCATCATTTGTTGTGACAATTTAGTCACAGCTGCAAATTGTTGGCTGCCAAAAACAGTCATTGACGTTACGTCAGTCACTGAGCTTGCTGCTTTAACTTGAGCTAGGCCCATTTCGCTGTAAGTGCGAACTGCGCTTAGTTGAAGTTCAGTCAATGTTTCTACATTTTTAGCAACAAGTTTGTTGAATTTGATGTAAGGGGCCATAGCTTTCTCTGTTTGCTCTGAAAATGATTTGAAAATATCTGTGTACATGTGTTTCTCCTAGAAAAAATAAAGTAGAACCAAGGGGTTTAACGTTGATTAACTCTTTGTACGCTTCAAGACTACCGCTATGCCCATACCGCCGCCGATACAAAGTGAAGCCACGCCATAGGTTTCTTCACGTTTAATCAACTCATGAGCAAGAGAGACTAGAATACGATTTCCTGATGCGCCGAGTGGGTGGCCGAGAGCGATAGCACCGCCATTCACATTGGCTTTTTCTATGATGGACTCAGGCGTTACATGGTGTTCGTCGGCCAATTGGCGAATGACACCGAGCGCTTGTGCTGCGAATGCTTCGTTGAGTTCAAATAAATCGATATCAGCAATGGAAAGATTGGCTTTTTTCAATGCTTGAGTGACGGCGCCAACAGGACCTAAACCCATAATTTTGGGGTCAAGACCGACTTGTGCGTAGCCGACAATTTCGGCCAAAGGCGTTAAGCCTAAACGCTTAACGCTCGACTCTGAAGCGAGAACAATGGCACTGGCACCGTCATTTAAACCGGATGCATTTCCTGCGGTGACTGTCCCTTCGCGATCAAACGCGGGGCGAAGTTTTGCGAGTCCTTCGAGAGTGCAGTCCGCTTTTGGGTATTCATCGGTGTCGAAAATGACTTTTTCACGACGTTGCATGACTTCAACAGGCACGATTTCATCAACAAAGCGCCCAGCTTCAATGGCTGCAATGGCTTTTTGTTGGCTGTCTCGTGCGTAGGTGTCTTGTTCTTCACGGCTTAAACCGACAAGGTTTGCAACGTTTTCAGCAGTGACACCCATGTGGCAAAGGTTGAATGCATCAGTAAGACCATCATTGATGAGAAGATCTTTAAGAGAAATGTCTCCCATTTTCTGACCGCCGCGCAATGCGCCAGAAGCAGCAAAAGGAATTTGAGACATGTTTTCAACACCGGCGGCAACAACAAGCTCGCAATCACCAGAACGAATGTGTGAAACACCGTCCATTACCGCTTTCATTCCGCTGCCACATACCATATTAATGGAGTAAGCAGGGACGGTTTCAGGAAGATCTGAGTAAAGCGCCGCTTGACGGCCAATGCCCATACCTAGCCCTGCACTTACGACGTTGCCAAGAATGACTTCATCCACGCAGTCGAGAGGAACATTCCCAGAGGCCAATGCACCTTTGATTGCAACTGCAGCCAGTTTTCCTGCAGGGGTGTCTTTTAATGAACCCGTAAACGAGCCCAGTGCGGTACGTTTTGCCGCAACGATAAACACTTTTTCCATGTGAATCTCTCCTTGCATCGCTTTTTAAAAGCGATTACTTCATGTACAAGCCGCCATTGATAGACAAGGTTTCACCTGTCACATATGCACCATTTTCACTTGCAAGATAGGCAACCGCCCCAGCAATTTCAGCCGGTGTAGCAAGACGCTTCATCGGAATTTCACTTTTAATCGATTCAATCACATCATCACGCATGGCTTCGACCATGGGCGTGCCTGTGTAACCTGGAGCCACAACGTTGGCTGTCACACCTGATTTAGCGCCTTCAAAAGCCAATGCTTTAGTGAAACCAATCACGCCCGCTTTTGCAGCAGAGTAGTTGGTTTGACCGAACTGACCTTTCAGACCGTTCACAGAAGAGATGTTGATGACGCGGCAATGTCCTTTTTCACACATGGCTGCGAATAAAGGTTGCGTGACATTGAAAAGGCTATTGAGGTTTGTATTGATAACGGCATGCCAGTTTTCAGCGGTCATTTTTTTGAATTGACCATCGCGGGTGATCCCTGCGTTGTTAACCAAAACATCCACTGTGCCTTCTTCTTCTAAAAGCGCGTGAAGACGATTTGCACATTGTTCAGTGTTTGTCACGTCTAATTCAAATAAACGAACGCTGTCTGATGTGAAATTTTTCTCTTCAAACCATTTTTCAGCAATTGAAAGTTCACCCGTTAGATAAGCGGCAATCACACGATAACCTTGCTCAACCAATTTTTCAGTGATAGCCGAACCGATACCACCGTTAGAGCCGGTGACGAGTGCAAGTTTCTTCATTGATGACTCCATTCTTTACAACAAGAAATTGATGATGAGCCTGAGTATTTTAGCTTTATAAAAATACAAAGGATTAAATAAATATATTTTCTCACGTGAACATTGAGACGGAAAAAAAGTCTCTTTAAAACAATTTATCTTTAAAATGCCTCGTGAGAACAAGAGTAAAAGATATAGATGTTTTTATTTTTAGCAAAATAAAAAAAGGCATTAATTACCATAATAAGATAGACATCTTTATTTAAAGGGGGTTTGTTGCGAAATGTAAGTTAGGATGTTTCCCTTCTGTTTCCTTGGGTGTTTTTGAATCCAGATCTCATTATTTTCTCTCTTATTACATTCCTGTTGTAATTGACTGAAGCAAACTTCAAATAAAAGGATTTCGCCTCAATGCGAGGTCTATTATTTTAAATAAAAAACTTGTAAAAATACATTTCGTGGGCTGCGTTTTGTTTCATTGAAATAATAAAACATCCTCATATACCCAAGAGACGTGAACTTGCGCCAAGGGGGATATCTCTTTCAATTACTTGGTATATAAGAGAGAAATAGACATCTGGTTTGATATCTAATATCCCCAAAGGAATTGAAGATGCGTGTAGGCGGAAAGCAAACGAAGCCCCTGAGCATAGCGGTATTATGTGATTGGGCAAAGAGAGCACAGGCAACAAGCTCGCAACGTCAAAGGCGACGGGTATAAAAGGAAAAATCACGGTATTTCAATCATTGACTCTATTAATACGCACTTTGTGGATTTCAATGGCATTTATTTACGCTTTTAAATAACAATAAGTGCATGGTAATATAACAACGCATTCACGCGGCAACTAATAGGGTTACACTGGTTTGATTTACTCCTTCATTGCCTTATTGTCCTTGCCACCTTTAAAAGTGCGTGAATCTTGTCTTTTTTCTCGGAGCCAAGGTAGTGTGTCTCTCTCTTGATTTAGATGCGTCGTGCTGGATTTTTTTAAGAAGTACAGGTGCGTTCCTTTATCATCTATTGGGTTTATAAAAGGTAATTGAAGGTGCGCGCTTGCCCCAAGCGAGCGCAGCCAATACCCACGGAGCTTCAAAGGCGAGGGGTATCGTTGATTTTAAAAAAGAAGCAATAAGTCTTATCTACAATCTGTTGGATGTGCCATTTATTGCTCATTTAGTTTTATATACTAGAGGGTGGGATAATATGTATCATGCTGTTTTTTCTAATATTTCTTATCCGGTGTACAGCACCGTGAATGAGATGGTGGCGAGTGGCTCTGTTTCTTTATATAAAAAAATAAAAACGGTGCTCAATTCGTTTGAATCCCCAGCGGTTGTTTCTTCCTCAAAGAGAGCAAAAACAACGCGAGACAATGTGAGCTCGGTGTTAAAAGATCCTTCACATGGAAGCCGTCAGGACTCGAAAAGAACAGGGTCTTTGGTCCTTCCCCCAAAAACAAGCGATGATTTTTCTCCTGAGCGTCCTCAAATTATTGCATCGGGTGTTTTTGGCGATGTTTCCAAGAGTAAAGAGGGATTTGTTATAAAAACCTTTAAAAACATGGCGGATATCAAGCGAGAAGAAACTCAAAAAAATAAAATGGACCTGAAAAAGATAGCCGAAGAAGAAGTTTATTTATTTAATCTTTATTATGGTGAAGGATCCGCAAGCTTGCTTTCTGATGAAACAAAATTACAAATTGAAATGAAAGAAATAAAAGGAAGTCCGCTTGATAAAATAGAAGATTCTGATTTTGAAAGAATAATAAGCCCTCACGTTAAAGCATTTTATGATATGACGAAGAAGCTCTTTAGTGTAGGAATTATTCATGGTGACTTCTTACTTAAAAATATCATGTTCTTTAATGGTGTTTTCTATCCTATCGATTTTTGTCATGCCACCCCTGAAAATGTGGATGAACATTTAAAATCAATTAAAAGTACCTTGAGTTTTGTTAAAAATAAAGATGAGCGTATTGAGATGAACTGGACAGAAGAAGAAGGGAAGGTCCAATTAACGCTTCAATATATAAATACAAAAGATGAAAGTAAAAATACCTCTTTATCTAAAAAGATCCTTCTGAAATCTACGGGTGATGATTCCTCTTTGTGATTTTGTAAATACCCGTCGCCTTTGAAACTGCGCGCCAGCACCAAGCGAGTGAACCCCCTGAGGAGGCCCCAGAGCATCAATGGACTCTGTGATTGGGCGCAGCGAACCTCGCTAACACCCAGGCAGCGTCAAAGGCGACGGGGTATATCTTGCAGACGATGACATTGATAAGGAGAGAGAATTTGAAATCAGTGTTCAGAGTGATTTTATTTTCTCAATGATCCCACGAATGCCGTTGCTGCGTGTTTGACTTAGATGTTCTAATAAATCCATTTTTTCAAAATAGGCTTTAAAATCAAAAGCATTTATTGCCTCTTTTGATTTTCCGTGTGCGACAATAAACACAAGGGCCATTAAGCCTTTTACGATGCGTGCATCCGAGTCCCCTGCAAAATAATAGCGCCCTTCTTTTTCTTGAGCGAGAAGCCAAACTTGGCTTTCACAGCCAGAAATCGAGAGGGTTTCTGATTTTAATGTCTCGTCTAAAACGGGCAGTGCCTTACCTAATTGGATCAGATAGCGGTATTTATCTTCCCAGCAACGACATCGTGCCATCTCTTCTAGGACGTCTTGTTCTTGTATTTTTTTTCCAAAAGGATGGGAGGGAAAGAGGGTCATAGTTGGGTCACTTGGTATTTAAAATTAAAGAAGTTCACAGGCTTTTTTTATGGCCAAAATGCAACGCAGTATATCATCGTGTGTATTATATAGCGCAATAGACACCCGTAGACACCCCGAAATCCCGAGTCCTTCGATAAAAGGCTGAGCGCAGTGTTGGCCTGATCTTAAGGCAATGCCTTGTTTATCCAATAAGGTAGCCAAATCAGAATGATGCACCCCTTCAATTCCAAAGGCCACGACACTGGCGCCTTTTTGCAAGCCGAAGATTTGAATTCCATCAATGTCCGAGATCCCTTGAATAAATTGAGCTTGTAAGCTTGCTATGTGTTTTTCTGCCCCCTCTCTGTCAATGCTTTCTAACCATTCGATGGCGCAAGCTAAAGCGATAGCCCCTGAAATATTCGGTGTTCCGGGTTCAAATTTTAATGCGCTGGATAAAAACGTCGTTTCGCAAAAACGGACTTTTTCAATGATTTTTCCGCCGCCTTGCCAAGGGGGCATAGAAGGCAAGTGTTTAGGGTTAACATAGAGGACACCGATTCCTTCTGGTCCAAAGATCTTGTGTCCAGAAAAAACATAAAAATCAGCATTTAATTTTTTTAAATTAATGGATTCATGCAAAACCGCTTGGGCTCCATCAAGTACCACGACAACCCCTTTTTCATGGGCTTTTTCAATAATTTGTTCAATAGGGTGGCGCGTACCTGTCACGTTGCTGATGTGGGCGACGGCCAGAATTTTGGTGTTTTTATTGATAAGCAGGTCTAAAGCGCCCATGTCGAGTTCAGCCATTTTGGGGATCATCGGCCATTTAATGATTTTTGCACCGGTTTGTTTTGCGACCAATTGCCAAGGAACAAGGTTGGCGTGGTGCTCCATTTCACTGATGAGAATTTCATCTCCTTTTTTTAATGTATTGAGGGCGTAGCTTTGGGCGATGAGATTAATGCCTTCTGTGGCGCCACGCGTCCAAATGATCCCTTCTTCTGGCGCATTTAAAAATTGCGCAATTTTTTGTCTTGCAGCATCAAAACGTAAGGTGCTGGACTGACTAAAATCATGGGTTCCTCTGTGTACATTGGCATGGGCTGAAGAATAATAATGATGGAGGCATTCAATGACCGCCGTTGGCTTTTGTGTGGTGGCTGCGCTGTCAAGATAGACGGGTTGCTTTTCTTTTTCTGCTCCGTTAAGAGAGGGAAATTGCAGACGAATCGCTTCACAATGAAAAGGGGTTTTGGGCATAAGAAACCTTAAGAGAAAATTCAAGTTGTGCTGTACATCCTTTTGCGCCTTAAGGATTTAAAATCAAGACAATAGAAGAACCATTGTGATTTATCTCTTGATGCATCAAAAAGAGAAGCTGAGTCCATTTTAGAAATTCAATACATTGATAAAAAAGGGGATATAGACTCTTTTATCGAAAGATGAGCTAATGAAAAAAGACTTGAATTGGATTTTAATGAAAGGCAATGATCGCTGTTTTGTGCTTTTAACTCAAGCGAAAGCCTTTTTTAAAAAACAAATACACTGTGTACGCGTAGAGGACAAATTGTAAGGTGTTGAATGTATTGATTGACGGCCCCAAAGACAGCCCTTATGTCTTTATTTTTGCTCACGGAGCGGGTGCTGACATGCACCACGAGTTCATGCTTTTTGTGGCGAGAGCGCTTGGCGATGCTGACATTTGTGTGGTTCGTTTTAATTTTCCTTATAGCGCAAAGCAAAGAGAAGATGGCAAAAAACGTTTTCCAGATAAACTTCCGGTGTTACTTGATTCTTTTAAAGAAATGATTGATTTATATGGGAAAGAAAAGACGGTTATTGGTGGAAAGTCGATGGGAGGGCGGGTGGCGAGCCATCTTGAGAGGCATGAATGGGTGAAAGGCGTGGCGTGTCTTGGTTTTCCTTTTCATTCGGTTAAAAAGCCGAATAAAAATAAAGGAGAACATTTGAAAGAGATGTTAAAGCCGACCCTTATATTACAAGGAGAGCGAGATCCTTTTGGCTCAAAGAGCGAATTGATGGATTATCCCGTTTCAAAGGCGGTAGAATTTCTCTTTTTACCTGATGGGGATCATGGTTTTAAACCGCGTAAGATTTCAGGGCATACGGAAAATGAAAATCGTGCAAGCGTCAGTCGTGCCCTGATTGAATTTATAAAAAAGGATTAAAAATGAAAAGTCATCAATGGGCTGCAATAGGGTGTTTTTTTGCAGGCACCGCTGTGGTTTTGGGGGCCTTTGCGGCGCATGCGTTTAAATCAACGCTTTCTGAATATGCCCTTTCCATTTTTGAAACCGGGGTCCAATACCAGTTTTTGCATGGGCTTGCCCTTCTTTCTTTAGGGGGCTGGCAACGCCGTGTGTCTTCGCGTCTTTTGCAGGCGGCGAGTGTTTTTTGGGTCTTGGGCATTGTATTTTTTAGCGGCAGTTTATATGTCTTGGCCTTGATGAGTTGGACATGGGTTTGGCCTTTAACCCCTCTTGGGGGAATGAGTTTTTTAGTGGGCTGGGGGCTTGCCCTTGTCTCTTTGTGGCGGATAAGAAATTAGAAGTCTGTTTTTGATGAGGGCTTGCGTATAATGGCGAGAATGTGTTTAAGGTATTTTAAGGTTTCTTGTGGATCAGATTTTATTGTATTGCCGTCAAGGTTTTGAGAAAGAATGCGCGGCGGAGTTTCTGGATAAAGCCGCTGAAATAGAGGTTTTTGGTTTTCCTCGTTTAGGAAAACAATCGGGTTATGTGTTATTTGAATGTTACCAAAAAGGGGACAGTGAGAAATTACTTAAAAGCCTCCCTTTTAATACCTTGATTTTTTCTCGTCAAATGATCGCCGTGGTGGAGCATTTAAGCGAACTTGATGCGGGAGACCGCATTTCGCCTATTTTGGCTTTAGGCAGCCAATTGCCAAAATGCGGGTCTTTACGTGTTGAGACGCCCGACACCAATCAAGGGAAAGAATTATTGAAATTTTGCCGTAAATTTACGGTGCCTCTTCGTCAAGCCCTACGCAAACGCAATGTCTTGCTGGAAAGAGAAAGCGACAGAAACCCGGTACTTCATCTTTGTTTTATCGGATCAGGAAATTGTTATGTCGGTTATTCTCGCACTAACAATAATTCCCCTCATTATATGGGGATCCACCGTTTAAAATTTCCATCAGAAGCGCCAAGTCGTTCAACCTTAAAATTAGAAGAAGCTTTTCATGCCTTTATTGCGAGAGATGATTGGGATGAACGTCTTGCTCCTGGTATGTGGGCGGTAGATTTAGGGGCTTGTCCTGGCGGCTGGACGTATCAATTGGTGAAACGCTCGATGTTTGTTCATGCGGTAGATAATGGCACGATGGCGCAAAGTTTGATGGACACTGGGCAAGTGAAATACCATGCCGCAGATGGGTTTAAATACGAGCCCGCCAGAAAAAACGTCACTTGGCTGGTGTGCGACATGATAGAAAAACCCCACCGTGTGGCACACCTTGTAGGAGAGTGGTTAATTAAAGAATGGGCCAAAGAAGCGATTTTTAATTTAAAACTCCCCATGACCCGCCGCTATGAACAAGTCACCGAAAATCTTTATCAATTAAAGAAATTGCTTCAGGAAAACGGCGTAAAATTTGAAATGCAAGCCAAGCATTTGTACCACGACAGAGAAGAAGTCACTGTGCATATTCGCCGTATAAGAGAAATAAAAAAAACCAGCGCGAAATAAAAAAACGCTTTTTACCTGTCGCCTTTGACGCTGCGTGGACAACAGCCACGCAGCGTCAAAGGTGAGGGGTATCGAGGTGAAGAAGACAGAGCAAGACATCGACCGGACATTTTGCACATAACCCCTACATTCTTTTATTTATTTCTCCATCGAAAACAGATCCCGCCTTTTATATCGCATTTTTCACAATACGCTTGTGTTTTATATTTATCCGTTCGACTCCATTTTGAGTCACCTTCTTTTGAAATTGAGGTTTTTTCGCACAATTTTTGATAACATCTCTTATCAGTACCATACAGAAAAAAGCCTCAGTCACATATATGAGCCATGACCCACTTTTATTAGGATGCAGTGATATGAATGCAGGCTCCATTTACACCATCAAAAAACACCCAAAATTGTTTCATCGCTTTCCATCTATAAGGCAATCCCATACGTTAGATGCAGGTTACGGTGTTTGGCTTCTTTTTGGGCCTCTTGTTTCTCAACGCCATCTCAATGCACTTTCAGATTTGTATGCTTATGCCATGAAACCTCTGACCGCATGGAATGTCGGTCCATACGATGTTTTATTGATGCGGGGAGAGCTCACGCTTGAATGTGCGCGTTTATGTGATGCGTTAGGGCTTGATTGTGCGTCTTTGAATAAGCTCCCCGTTTTGTTTGAGCCGGGTATCGCTTTGTTTGATATGGACTCGACCGCCATCCAAATGGAATGCATTGATGAAATAGCAAAGATTGCAGGAGTGGGTAAAAAGGTGGCTGCTTTAACGGAGCGCGCCATGCTAGGAGAGCTTGATTTTGAAGAAAGCTTAAGAGCAAGAGTGGCGACCTTAAAAGGCACGGATGAAAAGGCATTGGCTCTTGTGAAAAAGAAATTAAAATACACGCAGGGAATGAAGCAATTGACGGCGTCTTTACAAGCACGGGGTTGGCGAATTGCGCTCGCATCTGGCGGTTTTACTTTTTTTTCTGATTTTTTGAAAAAAGACTTGTCCCTTGATTTTTCTAGCGCGAATCAGCTGGAAATAAAAAAAGGTAAATTGACAGGGAATCTTATTGGAGAGCTTGTGGATGCCCAGTCTAAAGCCGATATCTTGTATCAATTGTCTGAGCGCTATGAGATCCCGATGAGCAATACTTTGGCGGTGGGGGATGGGGCAAATGATTTGCCTATGATGTCTGCCGCTGGGCTTGGGGTGGCTTACCACGCGAAACCAAAAGTAAAAGAAGCGGCTCAAGTTTCCCTTTCTCATGCCGATTTAGGCGGGGTGCTTTGTGTGCTGTCTGCTTCTTTGCTTTATAAGCGCTTGTCTTGGTGAAAACAAAGTAGATTTCTCATCGACTGAAGGCTTCATGCTCTCCAGGCTTTTGACCTTGTCAGGCTCTTGGCTGCATTTGTTCACCCCTATCACATCGCCCTTTCAGCTCAAGGGGTTTGCTCGCTTTTTGCGGACATCGAAGCAACGCAATTAATTTCTTAAATTATTGATTTTAATCTCTATTTTAAGTGATCAGCTAATATTTAAGCGGAGTAAAACCTCATCGGTAATGTCTGAAAGTTCTCCGTAAATGCACAGTTTGCTCATTTCAATTTCGATACGTTTTAATTTTGATGCTGAGATATTATGCAAGCTTAAAAAATCTTCAAGATGTAACGCTTGTTCAATCTCTTTTAAGGGTTGCATCCTATTTCTAATCGCAAAAAATTGCCCATTTTCTCTTGCTTTTTTTATAAAATCGATGCGTTCATTTAATGAAGAAAACATTTCTAATTTTTTTTGAGTGATTTTATTTATTTGGTCTTCTTTTATTTCAACTGCAAAATAGAATTCGTGTTGGATCTTATTTTCTCTTTTTATTTTTTTTAAAATAGGATGGAGCAGGGTTGTGATGTCTTCATCAAAAAAATGACGAAGAGACATTTTCTTTTCATTTTTGTCTATTTGAAGCAGAGCTTCAAACCCGAAAGGGGCGTCGTTTTTAGCGATGGCACTGAGCTGAAATTCATCGTTTTTAAAGCATAAAAAATAAGGTATGGAGACCAGGCGCGTTAATAACAATTGTTGTAATGCGTGGAGGAAAGAGGCTTCTGGAATGTCTTCATCGTCTATTTTGAGTCTTTTCTGATTGTGTTTTATTAAGCGGTTTAAATATTGACTTCTTATTTCACTGTTTTTATTTTTACTTAACGAAAGTTTTAATTCTTTTCCATTTTCACTGATGCGTATCACGTTATAAGGGACTTCTTGTAGAGGCGCTTTAGGATCACGACGCATGAGATCACTGAATGTCACATTGATTTCTTGCGCGCGTAAACCAGGAAATCCTGTAGAGAGAGAAAGAGACAAGCCGTGAGGAGAGAAATCAATACTTTGAGCTGAGAAGTCCCCTTTTATTGGATGGCTGAGGGTGGTTGCTGTTTTATGTTTATACCTTGTTTCTTTTCTTTGAGGTAAAAGCAAGGTCGTGATGCTTTTTGCTGTGCTGACTTGGGCACGGGGATGCACATAAGGTTTAAAGGATTTGAGTGAATGGCTTGTGTTTATTTTTGAATTAAAATCCTCCCTTGTTTGTTTTAAGGTTAGATCTTGCAAAAAGGCAACGTGAGAAAGAGGGGTTATTTTGTCTTTTTGTTTTGAAATGAAACTTTGAATTTGTTTGATGTTGTCTCTTGATATTTTCGTCATGGTCAGACGCAGTATGCGCCATGAGCTTTGGCGAGAGCCGAAGTCGAAAAATAACGTCCGTATTTCGGGAGGGAGGCTTTCAGGAACGGCAGAAAAAAAGTAGGTTTTATCCGCGTGTTGGTGCGTGAAGCAATAAATTAACGTTTCAATGTGTTTCTTTTCTTTGTATTTCAATTGATTTAAGCGTTCTTTTGAAAATAAGCGGTGGATCACCAATAAATTGCGTTCGTCGTGCCAGTAGTTCCAAAGATCTTTATTTTCGTTTGTTAGCAGACTGAATTTAAGTTCATGATCACTGAAAAACAGAGGTAAAGAAGGGGTTTGAGACAGAAATATTTGTTCATAACATTGTGTTCGTAACAGAAAGAGTTTGTCTTCATTTTCAATCGCTGCTTTTTTAGCGCTCTTTTCATTTATTTTTTTGATGAGCTCTTTTATCACCGTGGTTTTCGTAATAAGTTGCAAGCTTAAGCGCTGAAAATGATCTCTTGCATGGTTCATTTCTCGGCTGATCAACTGGTATTGAATGCCAGAAGAAAATCCCTCCAGTTTGAATTCTTCTTTTAACTTAGGAAAAAAAAACGTCAGTATGTCTCCTTTTTCATATTGAAAAGAGGCGGGCATTTTAGCGCGCAGACCCGAGCTTGAAATATCCAGTGTGCTTCCATGCACTTCCATGTCATTGGATAAAAACGCCTGGACAGGGCTTGAAATCTGAATGCGAAGCTCTGAACGAGTGAGTCTTTTTCCAAAACAAAGAGGATAAGTCTCATTTTGATTTTTAAGGGCTTTTTCGCTTTGAGGTCGTTTTCGAAGCTCTTGGTAGTTGTTGGGCGTTTTTTGTAATTCTTCCCATAATCCAAGGGTTATTTTATTTTGATAAATCTCAAGGCGTCGATAATAAAGATTGATGGCCACATCATCAAGCCAGTGGGTTTGACCGTGAAGCTCATAAGGAAAACATTCCCCGGCTACTTTTCCTCTTAAATCGATTCTTTTAAGACAAGGCGCCATAAGACGCTTAATTTCCATTTTAATCATCAGTTGTTGAGGCTTTGTGCTTTTTGGAAGCAAGGTTTTTAGGCGAGCGTCCAGCTCATCGGTTTGATGCAAAGGGAGGAGTTGCTCTAAGAGTAATTTGTTAAGGTCCTTCATAGAAAAAAATCTGATAGGATCGGAATTCTTATTATGGATGACCTTGTCTCATAATGAAGGATTTTTATTTCTAATTGTGAACAATAACCGAGCCATATTGTGCTGTCGGTTTATCTTTCTCAGAGGTTTTAATGTCTAAAACGAAACGCGCTTACGTGTGTAATGATTGCGGTGCTGATTTTCCTCGATGGCAAGGACAGTGCTCTGCCTGTACCGCTTGGAACACAATAACAGAAGTCCGTTTATCCGCTTCTCCTCAGGTTGCCCGTACTGAAAAATACGCAGGTTTTGCAGGGGCCGTGGACTCAAAAGTGCAAACACTTTCAGAAATTGATTTGCAAGATGTCCCTCGTTTTTCCAGTGGTTTTAAAGAGCTCGATCGCGTATTGGGTGGGGGGATTGTGCCGGGAGGGGCGATATTAATCGGTGGAAATCCAGGCGCGGGAAAAAGCACCCTTCTTTTGCAAGTGATGTGTTGGCTTTCAAGCCAGGTTTCGGCCTTGTATGTGACGGGGGAAGAATCTTTACAACAAGTGGCGATGCGGGCTGAGCGGTTGAGATTGCCCAAAGAGCATTTAAAAATGCTCTCTGAAACCAATGTAGAAAAGATTTGCCAAATTGCCCGGCACGAGCAACCCAAAATCATGGTGATCGATTCGATTCAAGTGATGCATTGTGCTGATGTTGCATCGGCTCCGGGCAGTGTTTCGCAAGTGCGAGAGTCGGCGGCCGTTTTAACACGCTACGCGAAAACGCACAATGTCGCCATTTTTATGGTGGGGCATGTGACCAAAGATGGCACATTGGCAGGCCCAAAAGTGTTAGAGCATTGTGTGGATTGCTCTATTTTATTGGATGGTTCCAGTGACAGTCGATACCGAACCTTGCGAAGTCATAAAAACCGATTTGGGGCGGTAAACGAGCTGGGCGTTTTTGGGATGACCGGGCAGGGGCTTCGAGAAGTGAATAACCCCTCCGCCATTTTTTTAAGCCGGGGCGAAGAAGAGACGTCGGGAAGCTCTGTTGTGATCATTTGGGAAGGCACCCGCCCTCTTTTGGTTGAATTGCAAGCTTTGGTGGATTACAGCCAGCTGGGTAATCCGAGGCGTGTTTCTGTTGGACTCGATCAAAACAGATTGGCTTTATTGCTTGCCGTGCTGCATAAACATGGCGGTCTGCAAATGTCCGATCAAGATGTTTTTGTGAATGTGGTCGGTGGCGTGAAAGTGACGGAAACAAGTGCGGATTTGGCTTTACTTTTGGCGTTAATTTCAAGCTTTAAGGCCCGCCCATTACCACGAGATTTGGTGGTGTTTGGGGAAGTGGGGCTTGCGGGGGAAATTCGGCCTGTTCCAAGTGGGCAAGAGCGGCTCATGGAGGCGATAAAACATGGTTTTAAACGGGCGGTGGTTCCTTTAGCCAATGCACCTAAAAAAGAGATTGAAGGGATGAAAGTGTATGGTGTGAGTAAACTTTCAGATGCTTTGGCCGTGTTGGAGGATTTTTAAGGCGCAAGCATACAAAGAAGGATTTCACCTTTTCGAGGTAATGCCCATTCCATTAAGGACGGAGTCAGAAATTGCGCCGGAAAAATCACGCAGGACAAAGCCTGAATTGTCGATATACCCAAGAGACGTGAAGATGCGCGCCCCTGAGCATAAATGGACTCTGTGATTGGGCGCTCTGAGCGTAACCACGCCGCTTCAAAGGCGACGGCTCTGTTTCTTTTAATCGGTTAATTCTCTTAGCTCTCGTTGTAAAACGGCCTCATTGCCAAGATTGAGTTCGATCAAGCGTTTAAGGTGACTTGCGCTGTTGATGTCGATTTGATCGATTTCAAATCTCAGATGTTCAAGATTTTCTTGTTTTAATTTGAGGACAAGCTCAATGTATATTTCTGACTTATTGAGTTGGAAATGAACGACAAACTTTTTATTGTTGCCTTGTTTCCATTTTTTGGGTGTGGCAAGCAAGGCGCCTTTAAGGGATAAATCTAAAAGGTAAGTGTGCCAAATAACATTATTTTGTGTAATGGTTGCGGGCGTTTTATAAATGATCCGAGAAAACTTTCTGCGTTCAGGCATGATACATCTCCCTTATTTGATTTATTAAAAGTGTAGGTGAACGGCGTTTATATACCCAAACAACCGAAGAGTTCACGCGAAAAAAAGCATCCTTATCTTGCTTGACTTGCCTGTTTTTCTTTATTTTTGCGCTTTTTTTGAAATGAAGAAGGGAGGGGATTTTAAAAGGGCAACTTAAAATAAAAAGGATCACCGAGGTGATCCTTGAAGAGGGTGAGGCTGGATTATTTAGCGATGCGTTTGTATTTCATGCGGTGCGGCTCTGCAGCTTTTGCACCAAGGGTGAGTTTTAGCCATTCTCTGTATTCGGTGTAATTGCCTTCAAAGAAATTGACAAGACCTTCATCACGGTAATCGAGAATGTGGGTTGCGATGCGGTCAAGGAACCAACGGTCATGGGAGATGACCAAGGCACAGCCAGGAAACTCCAGTAAGGCTTCTTCCAATGCACGCAAGGTTTCAATGTCTAAATCGTTTGTTGGTTCATCAAGTAAAAGCACGTTGCCGCCCGCTTTGAGCAACTTGGCCAAGTGAACACGGTTTCGCTCTCCGCCGGATAAATCTCCGATGCGTTTTTGCTGATCGCTTCCTTTGAAGTTAAAGCGTGAGCAATAGGCTCTTGCTGGTAATTCAAAATTATTGATGCGGATAATTTCAGCCCCTTCGGAGATTTCTTGGTAAATGGTATTGCTGTCTGTCATGCTGTCACGAAATTGCTCAACAGATGCCAATTGCACCGTCTCTCCAAGCTCAATGGTGCCGCTGTCAGGGGTTTCTGTTCCGCTCAGCATTTTGAATAAGGTCGATTTACCCGCCCCGTTGGCTCCGATGATCCCGACAATGGCCCCTTTAGGAACACTGAATGAAAGAGAATCAATCAAAACGCGATCACCGAAAGATTTCGTCAAGTTTTTCACTTCAATGACTTTGTCACCTAACCGCATGCCGGGTGGTATAAAAAGTTCATTGGTTTCGTTGCGTTTTTGGTGTTCTGTGTTGTTCAATTCTTCAAAGCGGGCCATGCGCGCTTTTGATTTCGCTTGGCGGCCTTTCGGATTTTGACGGACCCATTCAAGCTCTTTTTCTATGGTTTTTTGACGGGCGTTTTCTGATGAGGATTCTTGTTGTAAACGTGCATCTTTTTGTTCCAGCCAAGACGTGTAATTGCCTTCCCATGGGATCCCTTCACCGCGATCAAGTTCTAAAATCCAGCTCGCGGCGTTATCAAGAAAGTACCGGTCATGGGTAATGGCCACAACGGTCCCGCTGTAATCGACAAGAAAACGTTCTAACCAGCCAACTGATTCTGCATCTAAATGGTTGGTGGGTTCATCAAGAAGGAGCATGTCCGGTTTTTCGAGTAAAAGACGACAAATCGCGACGCGGCGGCGCTCTCCCCCGGAAAGAATTTTTACTTTTGCATCCCAATCTGGAAGGCGTAAGGCATCGGCTGCGCGCTCGAGGGTATTTTCTAGATTGTGCCCATCTTTTGCTTGGATTAAGGCTTCCAGTTCACCTTGTTCTTTTGCGAGGGCATCGAAATCAGCATCAGGCTCTGCGTAAGCACTGTAAACGGCATCTAAACGTGACAATGCGTTCGCCACATCGGCAACCGCTTCTTCTATGGTTTCACGCACGGTTTTTTCTTCGTCAAGTTTCGGCTCCTGGGGAAGATACCCGACCTTAATCCCTGTTTGAGCTCGCGCCTCTCCTTCAATGTCCGTGTCAATGCCGGCCATGATCCGCAGCAGGGTTGATTTGCCAGAGCCGTTTAAGCCTAAAACGCCTATTTTGGCTCCCGGAAAGAAACACAAGGAAATGTTTTTTAGAATTTGACGTTTTGGGGGAACGATTTTCCCAACCCGTGACATGGTGTAAACGTATTCAGCCATTTTGTTTGTGCTCTGTTGATTTAAAAAAGATATTCTAACCCTTAACCCATTTAGCTTGAAGGGTAAGATCTTGAATGTTGACTCTGGATATTTGAAGATGCAGCAGGCGACAAGGAAGAAAAGCCCCTGAGTTACTTTAGGTCTATTTTGTTGCAGGGCAAAAGCGCTTAAACAAAATACGCTCACTCAAATCAGTTCGCTTAAGAAGAGCAAAGAAGCAAGCTGAATCTCTTCTTCTCGGCCTCACTCTTTGAGGTTTGTGTTTTCTCGGCGTCATTTTTTTTGACGGGTGACCAAAATAATGAACATGCCTCGTTTTTTCTTGCTTTTTTTGTCGATGCAATGATGAGATTGAAATTGATAATATGAGGGATAAAGAAGGCTTAATTTTTAATGGATTAGGAACAATCATCAAAGTAATGCTCTTGACAGAACACAGAGTAATAATGACGGTGCCAATTCGAGCATTCCGAACTTGCTCATCGAAAAAGAAGTCTTTAGGATTGAGATCAACTTACTGATAGGCAATGAAAATTTATTTTTTATTTTGATGAAACAATATTACATCAAATATGTCTCTATTAATACGTACACCTTATGAGCCTCTTTTTTTCCTATTGAGGTGTCCAGTTAAAAGACAAGAATTTAAAAATACCCCATTCCAGCGTTTTACATTTTATTTATAAGCTTGTGCGTCTTTTTATACAGACCCTGTGGGTTTTTTATATGTTTGATTAAGGGGGCGTTATGTAAACCAATTGGAATGAAAAAGAAAACAAGGATGTCTTATACCCCTCGCCTTTGACGCAGCCTGGGTATTGGCTACGCCGATTCAGCCCAATCACAGAGTCCATCTCGGCTCTTGGGGTTCATTCGCTTGGCGCAGGCGCATCTTAAATGATGTTGGGTATAGAGCTCAGTATTGAATGACATGGATACACTAATCGCTGCGAATAATAAAAGATATTTTGATATGAATTTAAAAGAACAGCTTATGGGGATCATCTCTCTTTTCTCAATGATGACGTTTCCAGCGATTGCATTGAGTATGGATGAGCAGAGGACTCAGTATGAGGCGGCTATCACTGCTATTGAAAACAAAGATTTAGCGAAGTTTAAAACCTTAAAAGCAGATTTAACAAAGTACCCTCTTTATCCTTATCTTGCTTATCGACAAATCACACAAGAGCTTGATAAAACGAGTACTGCGCAATTATTAGAATTCGAAAAAAAATACAAAGATTTGCCTTTTATACATACCGTAAGAACGCGTTATATACAGAAATTAGAAAAAGAAGAAAACTGGAAGGTTTTGTTGTCTTTGCAAAAAAGCCCACTGAAAACCGAAAGACATCAGTGCAATTATTATTATGCAAAAAGCCAGGTTGGCGATGTGGCGGGCGCGCTGAAAGGGGGAAAATCGCTCTATCTTTCAGGTGCTTCAATCGACAGTGCTTGTGATAAATTATTCAGTTGGATGAAAGAAAAAGGGAAAATCACGGATGATTTGAATGTTGAGCGTATGTTATTGGCTTTTGAACGAGGCCGCAGTAAGTCTTTATTACGGTATTTACAAAAGCAGTTAACAGAAAAGTCCGCCGTCCGTGGGGAGCAAATTATTGCCCTGTCTGATGACCCTTCCTTGGTGGCTGAATTTTCGAAAAAAAGAAAGGTCACGCCACATAATCAGCGTCTGACCGTCACGGCTTTTAAGTCTTTGGTACGAAAAAACAAAGAAGAAGCGGTGAATCAATTTGCTGTGACAGTAAAAGGACAGCACTTTAACATCAAAAAGCGACAAGAATTAGCCGATTATATTATTCACTTTTTAATGTCAACAAAGGATCCTAAACTGCTGAAGTGGCGTGATCACTGGTTAAGTACGACAAAAAACCAATCCTTATTGGAGCGGCGCTTTCGCATCGCATTGGTTCAAAATGATTGGAAAGAAATGGAGCGCTGGCTCAATTTCATGTCAGACAAAAAATTGAAAGATCTGACTTGGCGTTATTGGCGTGCAAGAGTGAAATTAGAGAAAGGCGATACTAAAAAAGCAAATGCCATTTTTAAATCCATGCTCGGGGAGCGGCATTTTTACAGTGTGGCAGCTGCAATGCATTTAAATAAAGAAATTAAGGTCCCTCAAAAAACACTGACGTTGAATTCTAAAAATATACAGAAATTTCAAGCACCTTTAGGACGTATCAGCGAACTTCTTAGGTTGGATAAAGTGCCGGAGGCGAAACGAGAATGGCATTACACCTTATTGCGTTCGAGCACAAAAGAACAAGCCATGTTAGCCGCATTTGCTTTAGAAAAAAGATGGCATCACCTTTCGGTGCAAGCCACTATCATGGGGAAATTATGGGAACACTTGGAATATCGTTTTCCGATGCCTCATCGCTGGTGGTTTAATTTTTTCAGTAAAGAGCGAGAAGTTTCATTAACAACCTTACTTGCTTTATCTCGTCAAGAAAGTGCTTTTTACAGTTTGGCCGTTTCTCCTGTAGGGGCACGCGGATTGATGCAGCTGATGCCCAGTACGGCAAAAGAAACCTCTGAAAAGTTAGGGCTGACTTACTTAGGAAAAGACAGCTTAAATGATCCAGAAACAAATATTAATTTAGGCAGTGCCTACCTTCGTATGTTACTTGATAGTTTTGATAAGAATCGGATTTTAGCCTTTGCTGCTTATAATGCGGGCCCAAATCGTGTTAAAACTTGGTTAAATGAAAGTAAGGGACAATTGGATGTGATCGCCTTTATTGAGTCGATACCTTTTTATGAAACACGAGGGTATGTTCAAAATGTTCTTATGTATGAAATTTATTACAGAAAATTGCTTGGTTTACCGTTGGAATTTTTGAATAAAGCGGAAATAGCCAGAAACTATTGAATTTATAAATGTATTTCATAATGTAAAATGAGTCACGATATTTTTATTATGAGGTGAGAATGCGTCCAACAGCGGAATACATAAACTGGCAGGATGTGATCCAATTATTACACCGAGCAATAAAAAGTGACAAAGATGACGCTCTTTTAAATATCTTGTTGACCCATGATGAAAGAATGGCTTTGATTTCAAGGGTCAACATTATTAACGAATTGTTAAAAGGAGATCTTTCTCAACGCGATTTAAGTCAGATGCTCGGTGTGGGTATTGCGACTATCACTCGTGGCTCCAATGAGATAAAGCAACTGAATAAAAAGCAAAAAGAAAACTTGATTGATTTGTTTGAAAAAAAATAACGGTTCCAATCTCTATGCGGCTTTTTTTAACAGTTAAAGCCGCATTCTTCTGTTTCAAAATATAAATCTGGATGAATAAAAGGGATCAAGGCTAAAATAAGCGCTTGCTGATAGACCGTCGTTCGGGTTAAGCAATGATTCGTGAATATTCCAATGGCCCCGCCTTTTTGTTTTATATTTTTTTGTTTGAAAACCTCGTCCATGGCATCTCCCAGCTCTTTACCTGAAGCAATGGCTTTTAGGATCTGAGGCGGTAAAGGTAAACAGGCGGAACGAGATCGCCCTTCTTTGTTTTTTGAATCTATCACCATCCACGCAAAAGTACGGTGTTTTTCAATGCCAGCCTCCATGCCGACATAATAATCTGCAGCTACTTTTTTTTGTGCATTTTTAATGCGGTTTCTCGCACCCTCAAGAGTCTCTTCATTGCTCATAGGTTGTGCTGAAACGCCACTTTCAACAGCAATTGCGCTAAATTCGATCTTTTTATCAGGAAAGACCTCTTGAAAAGCGGCTTTTACCGCGTTAATTTTTGCAATATTTAGAGAGGCAATAACAACTTTGAGCATGGTATTTTTCCTAAATGGTGTTCTGTTCAGGTGAAATCAGATCGTACAGTATTTCTTTGCTCGTGGCTTTTGAAGATGCGGATTGGCGAGCTCGG
>CAMRDW010000034.1 GCA_947041315.1 uncultured Enterovibrio sp. | reverse complement strand
ATTGAGTTCTTAAAATGAAGGATACAATAAATAAAAAAAATGTCTTATTTTAAGATGCAGTGTTCATTTTAAATTTAAACGGAGTATCAAGTTATTTTTTCAAGGTAAATAAGATTTTGCATTGCTTCTGTATTTGTTTTTCCACAAAACTCGATTTCAGCTTTGAAATCAAGGCAAACTTGAGGGCGTTCAGGCTTGCCAAAAAGGGTGCATAAATTTCTATTATCAAGGTGCTGACAACGGAGGTTCGCCGCTTTCCCAAGCGAACTTATGGTGGGAGCGATGCAGCAAGCGCCACATCCGAGTCTACATTCCATCAATTCATTATTGCCTTTTAAGATGTATACCCGTCACCTTTGAAGATGCGGGGTTGTTGGTTGGGCACACGAAGGCCAATCACAGAGGTTATCGATGTTCAGATGCTCAGGTTTCTTTCGTCCTTTTGCTTGGCTGCATTTTTAAATCTCTTGGAGTATTACGGAATACATTTTTTTGAGCCTTATACCAAAAAGAGGGTTGCAAGGCCAAGAAAAACAGATAATCCAATGATATCTGTGATGGTTGTTAAAGCCATTCCTCCGGCTAATGCGGGGTCTATCTTCATCTTTTTCAATAAGATTGGAACTGTAACACCAGCCACTCCCGCAATAACAAGGTTGGTTAGCATGGCCACTGCGATGATGCCGGCAAGGAGAAAATCACCTTTCCAAACCACAACAACACCACCAATAATACAGGCCCAAAGTAAACCATTGAGGAGCCCAACAAGGGCTTCTTTGCTTAAAAGCCAGCGGGTGTTGGAATCTACGATGTGGCCGACGGCCAGTCCACGAATAACCAATGCGACGGTTTGATTTCCCGCAACCCCTCCCATAGAAGGGACAATGGTCATTAGAACGGCAATGACCGCCATTTGATTTAAGGTATTTTCAAAAAGGTTTGAAACAGAGGCCGCAGCAAGAGCAGCCAAGACATTGGCTCCGAGCCAAATACTTCGGCTACGCGCTGATTTTAAGGCGGGAGCAAAAGTGTCTTCTTCATCATCCAAACCCGCCATGCTCATCATTGAATGTTCAGCGTCTTCACGGATGATATCGACAACGTCATCAATCGTAATACGCCCTAAAAGTCGTTGATTTTCATCCACTACCGGTGCGGAAAGCCAATTTCTTCTTTCAAATAAATTAGCTACTTCGCTGTCATGCAAGGTCACGGGAATGGCTTCATCTGGGTCTTCCATGATCTCGATAACGGCCGTGTCAGGTTGGGTCGTTAATAATGTCGTGATAGGGAGTGCCCCAATGAGGCGGCTATTTTCATCTACGACATACAAGGTATCAGTTGCATGCGGCAGATTTCCCTTCATCCGTAAATAACGCAAAACGACGTCGATATTCACGTCCGAACGCAAGGTCACGACGTCGGTGTTCATCATGCCGCCAGCGGTGTCTTCTGGATAAGAGAGAGCTTGTTTAAGGCGGGCTCTGTCTTGGGCGTCCATCTGTGACAAGACGTCTTGAGAAACCTCTTCAGGCAGACTTCGCAAAAGATACACGACGTCATCGGTTTCCATTCCTTCGGTGGCCGCTGCGAGTTGTTCTGGCTGCATGCGTACCATGATGGCGTCTTTTATTTCTTCTGAAAGTTCTTCTAAGATCTCGCCTTGATCTTCAGGATCCGTTAATTGCCAAAGAAGTTGACGGGTTTTGGGCGGAGAGGCTTCAAGAAGATGAGCAATGTCTTCTGGTTCCATTTCTTCTAAAATGCGACGAACATGAACGAACATGCCGTTTTCCAGTGCGCGAGTGACATCCTGGATTATTTTATGGGTTTGACTCGGTTGCTCTAATTCGTAATTTTCTGCCATGAGAATATCCGTATAACGGAGGGTGGCTAATGGAATGAATTTTAACGCAATAAATGGAAGGTGTCTTTTGCATTTTTAAAGGAATAAGCATGCCTCAAGAATTGATTGTTATTTTAGCAAAGACAATGTTCCTCAAGGAAAAGGAAATCCATGCAGACACTCACGTTTAATTTGAATGGGATAGCATCAATAATTTGATTTTAAATAGATTTATTTTTTCAAATGAGGATCCTTCAAAAGAAACGAGTGAATTTTTATACCTTGATTTCGCAGGTAACCTCGATTTCTTAAAATCTGATGTTGAAATGAAAATTGAAAGACAAATTTTTCACGTAGCGCTAGATAAGTACACGAATTTGTGGGAATTTCTTTGTAAGCATGCCTATAAAACAATATTATTTTTTATGTGCGAAATGATGGCTAATTGACGTTGCGCGTTTACGCAAAGCGAGTGAAGTCCCTGAGAATCGATGGAAATGTGATTGGGCTGAGCAGCCAACATTCACACAGGTTTAAAGGCGACGGGTATAAAATATGAGGGCTTTTTTTCGCTTAAAAAAAAGGAAAACCTGTTTGCAGCGTTTTTGATTTTTATCCTGATTCAGGAGATATTCAACCGCCATTTCGCACCTGACCTCTGTATTTTAATATTAGATGTAGCAATTAAAATTGAAAGGTAAATTCTTCACTCAACGTTACGTTTATATATTGGTTTTTAGGCATCTTTTTTGTGCCTGCCTAGAAAGTTGGATTATTCTTTTCATGTGCAAAATGACGGATTTTATCTTTGACATTGAGCAATGTATTATCGGTTTCTTGATTTAATCTGCTTTTTTATTGAATTATTATGAGCAAGATTTTTTATTTTTCTTGTTTTGAGCGAAAAGTTATCTTGATGAGCGTTTTTCTATAATGATAATATTTCAACGCGTTATTTAAAAATAAAATGACCTTTATCAAGATGTATTTCGTGGCCAGTAAACTGACCACAAGAGAGGTTGCATTATTGTATTTCTAGGTTGATCTAAAAATTCACTGAGACACCGGCCCCAAATGCATTTGTTTTAAAGTTATAGTTTGATATTGACAAACCGTACCCGTCTTCATATTTCAGGTACCCGTTTACATTTTTTAATAATGGGAATTTCCAACTTACCGAATAATTATAATCTTTATCTTTTGTCATGTTTCGTAATAAGAACTTGATTTCATTATTTTTTCTTGGTATAAAGCCGAGCTCAAGCTCACCGTAACGCATAAAGTTTTCTATATCTGGATTATAATCAAAGCCATTTTCAATTCTAACCCATGGTTTAATTCTTATATAACCATAATCATGAATGAATTTTAAATCAATGAAGCCTCTATTCCAGCTCACTTCATTTATACCGCCTGCACCATTCGATTGATGCTCAACACCGAATGATAAATCTAATTCATTTAATTTATATTTATAAAAGATTTCAGGGTTAAAATCATTGTCTCTAAAATAAGCAGACTTATCATATGAACTCCAGTTGGATTTTTGTGTATAAGCAAAATACAATCCATGCTGTTCTGTACCTATCATTTTATATTTAAAACTGATTTGAAATTGAATGAAATCATTACTTGCATCAATTGGCCCATTGGGGTTGAGCGGTTTAAATCTAAGTTGATTCACGTTTTCTTCATGATAATAGGGAAGAAAGTAGGTATCTTTATGTAAAGATATATTGTCATGTAACGATATATCTTCTGTTGCCGCATAAGAAAATACGGGAGAAAGAATTAACGTTAAAGCAGTAAGTAAAGTCTGTTTTTTCATCATCTTGAAACCTATTTATTTATAATATTTATTATTTTCCTAACATTACATTTAAATCAAAAAAAATCAATTCGTTTATTAACCTTAAAATCTATTTAATAAGCAAAATAGCCATGGATTAAACACAGAAGAGGAATTTATTTTTTGCAGTAAAAATGTTATACCCGCCGCCTTTGAAACTGCGCGGGTGTTGGCTGTTCTCGTGCAGGCCAATCACAGAGTAGATCTATGCTCAGGGCCTTCACTTTTTTTCTGCCTGCACGCATCTTCAAGTGTCTTTTGTATATAACCCAAAAGACTTAAAATTATGTGTCCACGGCAACGGAGTGACGCTTCTCATCATCGTTTTATTGCAAGCCTCGCCAATACCTGGGGAGTTCAAAAAAGGGCGGGTATACTTTTTAAAAAAGGGGATTCCTCAAACTTGAATTTGTATGCGTTGGCTGTATTCACGAAGCTTAATGACAACGTCCGTCTATGTTCATCGGCTTCGATCATTTTGCATTTTCAAATTTCTTGGGCAAAAATGCCTTCTTTTTAAAAACGCCTTGTGAGGCGTTTTTTTGTAAAAATTGAATAAAAATGGGCAATAAAAAGTGTGAAAAAGGAATTCATTTTTAAAGGTTTTGAAACAACGCGGGAGGGCCTGTCTTTGTTAATTAAATGAAAAAATGTTTTTTCAAGTTTGTTCTTCCAATGTGCAATGGCGAACTTGAACTTGTTTTCTGCTCGCACCAAAGAAATCGGCCAGATACTGTGCGATATAAACAGAGCGATGCTGACCTCCGGTGCATCCAATGGCGACAGTCAGATAGCTACGGTTATTTTTTTCTAAAGAGGGAAGGCAAGATTCTAAAAATTCTTTAATTTTAGAAATCATTAATGTGACTTCAGGTTCTTGAGCAAAAAACAATTTTACGGGATTATCGAGCCCAGTTAAAAAACGCAGCGAGACGTCCCAATGTGGATTGGGTAAACAACGGACATCAAAAACGAAATCAGCATCTTGTGGTAAGCCGTGCTTGAAACCAAAAGACTCAAATGTCATAACCAAACCCCGGTTTCGACCAAGGATCAAGGATCGGATACTTTCACTTAAATCATGAATAGAAAGCTTTGAGGTATTTATGATTTTATCAGCGCGCTCTTTGAGTGGATTGAGAAGATTTTCTTCTCTTTGTATTGATTGTTCTAAAGAAAGTTTGTCACGTGACAGAGGGTGTAATCGACGTGTTTCACTGAAACGTTTGACCAACTCAAGGTCGTCAGCATCAAGAAAGAAAAGATCAATTTCAATTTCAGAAGGAAGGCTTGCTAATATTTGTTGGATATCCTCTGGATTGGTCGGCATATTTCGAATATCAATGCTGACCGCTATTTGATCATTCTGATGGCTTTGTATGGCGATAAATTCTGGCAGCAGATTGACGGGTAAATTATCTACGCAGTAGTAACCTAAATCTTCAAGTACCCTGAGTGCGACTGATTTTCCTGAACCAGAGCGCCCACTGACTATTTTTAACTGCATTCTTGTGGATCCTGTGTTTGTTTTATTTTGTAATGATATCGTAAAGATCTTGGTCTGATATTGCATTGCGAAGTTGGCGAGCGATTTGTTTATCGGTGAGTTTTTCTGCAATCAGTGAAAGGGTTTTAAGGTGTTCTTTGCATTGCTCATCAGGGACTAAAAGTGCGAATAAAAGATCGACAGGCTGATTATCGATAGCGTTAAAGTCAATAGGTTCAATGCAATGTATCAAAACGGCGATAGGTTCAGAGCTGTTAAAAATTCGACCGTGAGGAACCGCGATGCCATTGCCAATTCCTGTGCTCCCCATTTTTTCACGGCTTAAGATACATTCGAATATTTTCTGTGTGTTTTGACCTGATTGATTGGCTGCGAGTTCGCTAATAATTTCAAGGGCGCGTTTCTTACTCGAGCAGAGGACTGCACTTTTAGTGCAGTCCAATTTCAGTACGTTTTTCAGTTCCATGATCAGTGTTGGTTCATCTTTTCTTTGTGTTTAGTTAATTGTTTTATGAGCTTATCTGTGAGCGCATCAATGGCAGCATACATGTTTGGCGCATCTGCTTTTGCATGTATTTCACCTTGATTGACATGCAAGGTGGCTTCAGCAATTTGCTGCATTTTTTCGACGTTAAGGACCACATGAACAATATTTATTTGATCAAAAAAACGTTCAATTTTATCGAATTTGTTTGTTAAATAGTCTCTAAGGGACTCTGTGATTTCGACATGGTGACCGGTGAGATTGATTTGCATAAACATCTTCCTTTTGGTTGGTTGTCTTTAGATGAGCCGTTTACGCTGATTTGAGGGAGCTATCCCCAAAGATTCGCGGTATTTTGCGATGGTTCTCCTTGCTACTTGTATTCCTTGTTCTGCGAGTATGTTGGCTATTTTATTGTCACTCAATGGTTTGACGGGATTTTCAATGGAGAGCATTTTCTTGACCAGTGCCCGTATTGCGGTTGAGCTACATTCACCGCCATTGTCTGTACTGACATGGCTTGAGAAGAAATATTTTAATTCAAAGGTGCCTTTGGGTGTGTGCATGTATTTTTGCGTTGTTACACGAGATATTGTGGACTCGTGCATTTCAACAGCCATTGCGATATCGTTAAGGACCATGGGTTTCATCGCTTCTTCGCCGAATTCAAAAAAATCTCGTTGATGTTCAACAATGCAGCGCGCGACTTTGAGTAAGGTTTCATTTCTGCTTTCTAGGCTTTTGATAAGCCACTTGGCGTCTTGGAGGTGAGTGCGGATAAAATGTTTGTCTGTGCTGCTGCACCCATTTTTAGCAATGGCGGCATATTGCTGATTGATTTTTAATCTTGGTACGCTATCTGGGTTGATTTGAACAATCCAATGATTTTTTTCTTTAAATACACACACATCAGGAATGAGGTACTCCGCCTGATTGGTGACGATAAGGTTGCCTGGTCTTGGGTTTAATTTTTGTATTAAAAGCATGATATTTTTGAGATCAGATTCTCGAAGTTTGCTTTCTTTGATGATTTGCCGAAAATCGCGGTTTGCCAGTAAATGCATGTAATTGATTAAGACATTTTGTGTCTCTTCTCGAAATGGCGTGTCATCTGGGAGCGCGGTAAGTTGGAGAAGAAGGCATTCTTGTAAAGAACGAGAAGCGATACCAAGAGGATCGAATTGTTGCACTCGCTTGAGTACGGCTTCAACCTCATCGAGTTCAACATCGATGTCTTCAACGCCAAGGCTTTCAAGGATATCTTCGGTTGAAAGGGTAAGGTAACCTTTATCATCGACCGCATCGATGATGGCTGTTGCGATAGCAAGATCAAGGTCAGTGAAGGGAGTCAGTTGCAGTTGCCAGTTTAAATAATCATGCAATGTTTCTGTTGTCTCTCCTTGATAAACAGGAATATCCTCCCCTTGAGGAAGCCCAGCAGAACCCGAGCTTGTGCTATAAGTATCTTCCCAAGAGGAATCAAGGGGTAAATCTTCAGGCATTTCTTGTTGACTCATTTCTTCTGATACATCAAGTGCTTCTTTTGATTGCGCATCGGGTTGTACCCTGTCGTCAATGTCAAAATCTTGTGTATTTTCGTCTTCTGTATTTTCGTCTTGTTCTAAAAGGGGGTTTGTTTCTAATGCTTCTTGGATCTCTTGTTGTAATTCAAGTGTGGACAATTGCAAAAGGCGGATGGCCTGCTGCAGTTGGGGCGTCATTGTAAGTTGTTGGCCTAGCTTTAATTGAAGCGAGGGTTTCATAATTTTTCTGACACCTTTCCTAATTCAATTATTAATGCATGTATTAAAAGTAATAACACCAACGACCTCCTTAACTATAGCCTGAACTGATCTCCGAGATAAACTCGTTTTACGTGCTCATCGTTCAATACTTCTTCTGGGGTTCCATGGGCGATTAAATGACCTTGGCTAACAATATAAGCATGTTCACAGACACTTAAGGTTTCACGAACATTATGATCTGTGATTAAAACGCCGAGCCCACGATCACGAAGGTGCTCAATGATTTTTTTGATGTCGATAACGGAAATGGGATCAACACCAGCAAACGGCTCATCTAATAAAATAAATTGAGGATTAGCTGCTAAAGCGCGTGCAATTTCAACACGACGGCGTTCACCACCCGACAAGGCCATTCCCATGCTGCTTCGAATGTGCTGGATGTTAAATTCATCAAGTAATTCTTCCGCTTTATCTTGTCTTTGCGCTTTGGATAACTCATTGCGTGTTTGTAAAACGGCCATCAGGTTGTCATACACACTGAGTTTTCGAAAAATAGAGGCCTCTTGAGGTAAATAACCTATCCCCATTCGAGATCGATTGTGCATGGGTTGAATGCTGATGTCGAGATCATCAATGAGAATAACGCCCTCGTCTCGAGCGACTAATCCGACAATCATATAAAACGACGTGGTTTTTCCTGCTCCATTTGGGCCAAGAAGACCGACGATTTCGCCTGATTTTACTTCTAAGCTAACGTCGGTGACCACTTTTCGTCCGTTGTAGCTTTTCGCTAAATTTTTAGCGCTAAGAATAGCCATAATGAATTATTTCTTATTATTTTTCGAATGAGGTTGTAGCACGGTAGTAACGCGGCTACTGGCGTCACTTTCAGCTACAAGTAATTGTTTGCTAATGGCATATGTGATTTTTTTCCCTTCAACTTGATTGCCTCCTTCTTGTATTAAAACGGCATTTTCCGTCATAACCAGGAGACTTTTTTTGACATCATAGCGTAATTCAAATGCTTCTCCGTTGATTTTTTTACCATCGTCCATCATTTGTTCAAACTTTGCAGGTGCTCCATATGCATCAATGATTTCATGCCCTTCTTCATCCTTTGGACGCGTGACCACGACTTTATGTGCATTTAAACGAATAGAGCCTTGACGTAAGTAAACGTTCCCCGTAAAGGTGACGATATTGGTTTTAAGGTCCAGATTCTGCTGATCTGAGTCGATGTAGATGGGTTGTTCTGGATCACTGCTTAAAGCGAGAATTCTCCCAGAGAAGATAGTTAACATAATGAAAATAAATATATTATTGAATCGTTTCATATTTGCTATTCACTTGTTCAATCAGTTCCATTTGATGTAATCCAAAATTTCCTTTCATTTGGTTACCGTTACTTCTAAAACCGACACCTAAGATATCCGTTTTTGTCTTTGACCAGAAATCACGCGTGACAAGATCGAGAGTGAGTTCTTCTGTGGAGATACTTTTAATGCGAGAGTCAGGAAGAAGATTGTAAATTTTAACGTTTCCTTTCATCGTCATGGTTCGGTTGTTCTTAAGCACGGCAAAATGAGAAGTGAGGCGCCATTCTTGATTTATTCCATCTTGATACGTCCAGAGTATGGGCTTTTTAAAATGCGTTTCATCTCTTTCCAAAAAATGCTCAAGATAAATTGAGTCTAGTTTGTAGTTTCGCTCGCCCTGTTCGGTGTAGCTTGTTGATTTCACTTTTTCTGCGGTGAACAAAGGTTTTTCCGTATCAGAAAAATCCCTCGGGCCTGATTTTTTATCATGTTGAATGAATAAATAATAAGTGGAATAAGCGCAAACACACAACAGAGCAAGCATACAAAGACGCTTGAAGATCATATGCTTAAGCCTTTGTGCTTATCGATTTCTTGACGTGCTTCTAAAATTAAGTCGCAAATTTCACGTACAGCGCCATAACCACCTGGGGTACGTGTAATGAAATTGGCCCTTTGTACTAAAAGCGGGTGCCCGTCTTTGACGCAAACAGACAAACCGACTTGCGACATAACAGGCCAATCAATCAGATCGTCACCGATATAAGCGATGTTTTTTGCTGGAATGGGGAGGTGTGTGAGTAAGTCTAAATAAGCGAAGGTTTTATCTTCTTGTCCTTGATAGAGATGCTTGATGCCAAGGCTTGCCATTCGTTGTTCGACCATCAGGGATTTTCTTCCAGTGATGACGGCAATTTCTACACCTGCACTCATTAAGCATTTAATGCCGTAACCATCTCTTGTGTGAAAAGTCTTTAATGCCTCTCCTTCAGGGCTTAAATAAATCCGTCCATCAGTGAATACACCGTCAACATCGCAAATGAGAAGTTGAATCTCGGCTGCGCGCTTAAAAAGAGATGTAGAGATGGGGCCGTACAGTGTTTCAGTCTGTGTGGGCATTAGATAACGCCTGCTTTGAGTAAATCATGCATATTCAAAGCACCGATAAGGCTGGGACCTTCCGTGACAAGCAGGGCGTTTATTTTTTTCTGTTCCATTAAATGAAGGGCTTCTGCTGCGAGTACATTAGGACTTATCGTGGTTGGGTTCGTTCCCATAACATCCCCAATGAGGGTGCTATGAATGTCTATTCTTTGATCGAGTAAACGGCGTAGATCGCCGTCAGTAAAAATACCGACAAGGTGATGATTTTTGTCTGTAATGGCGGTCATCCCAAGGCCTTTTGAAGAAATTTCAAAAAGAGCGTCTCGGATTGTGCACTGAGGAGAAACAAAGGGTAAAGAGCTGCCTGTGTGCATCACATCAGCAATACGAAGAAGCAGCCTTCTTCCAAGCGCTCCTCCTGGATGAGAAAGAGCAAAATCATCGGCAGTGAAGCCTCTGGCTTGCATTAATGCGATAGCTAAGGCATCGCCCATGACCAAGGTGGCTGTGGTGCTTGCCGTTGGTGCAAGGCCAATTGGGCAAGCTTCTTTTTGAACTTGAATGCATAAATTCACGTGAGCAAGGCGTGACATGGTCGAGCTGGGGTTGCCCGTCATTGTGATGAGGTGGATCCCTCGGCGTTTTACCACAGGTAAAAGAGTTAATATTTCACTCGCTTCGCCAGAATTGGAAATGGCTAAAAGAACATCCCCTTTTTCAATCATCCCCAAATCACCGTGGCTCGCTTCGCCTGGATGGACAAAAAAAGAGGGGGTTCCAGTGCTCGCAAAGGTTGCCGCTATTTTTTTACCGATATGGCCTGATTTCCCTATTCCCATGATAACCACTTTTCCTTGGGCTTTCATGATGAGTTGGCAAGCTTTTGTGAAATGATGATCGATGTACTGTTCTAATTGAGAGATGGCATCACATTCAATTTTCAATGTTTGAATGCCAGCTTTGCAAAAATCGAATTCGGTCATGAATTAATATCCAGATCAGGCTGCAATATGAGTAAAAAGGTAAGCGAGATACCCAACAAAACACGCGAGCAATGCAGCTCCTTCAAACCGATTAATGGTACGCGCTTTTCCTGCAGCAAACAAAAAGAGCAAGATAGAGAGGCCCAGCATGACATAAAAGTCACGGCTCATTGCCAAAGGATTTATTGCAGAAGGTGCAATGATTGCAGGAATGCCCATAACGGCAAGAATATTGAAAATATTTGATCCCACAATGTTACCTACAGCCAGATCGTCTTCACCTTTAAGAACGCCTGCAACAGATGCTGCGAGTTCCGGTAAGCTTGTGCCTATCGCAACAATGGTAAGACCAATCACCAAATCGCTCATTCCGAATGCTTTTGCAATGGTGACTGCGGACTCAACGACTTGATCTGCACTAAAAATAAGAAGGGTTAAACCAACAATGATCCAAATAATCGCGGGAAGATTTGCAACCCCGCTTGGGATTTCTGCTTCTTGTTCTTTCAATAGCGGGTCTTTTGTATCCGCTTCTTTTCCAAATTTCATCATGGCCAACAAGAAGAGAACAAATAAGACTGCGAGGCTCACACCTTCGTAGAGGCTCAGGTAATTATCCCATAAAATGCCGCCACAAATTAAAGTCACAAGCAACATCAATGGGAGTTCTCGGCGTAAAATACTGGAGCCAATTGAAAGCGGTTTAATCAGAGACGTACAGCCTAGAATTAAGGCGATGTTTGCAATATTTGAACCTATTACGTTTCCGACAGCGGTGTCTGTTTTCCCTGTTAATGCGGCTTGAATAGAGACGACCATTTCAGGTGCTGAACTGCCCATCGCAAGAATGGTCATACCAATGACTAAAGGCGGGATCCCTGCATTTTTTGCGAGAGCTGCGGACCCATAAACAAGCCTGTCAGCACTCCAGATGAGTAGGCATAAGCTGACAATAAGGATAGCGATCGTTTCGAGCATTTTGTTCACCTTGGATTCAAAAGCTGTGTAAAACAGTAATTTTGACGTCTAAATGAATAAAAGTGAAGAAAAACGACGATTGAAGGACGATTAAAGTCAAAAAAGTGAAAATGTACACGGCATAATAATTCTTAAAGAAAAGAGCTTGAATATGAGATTACTTATTCTTGATCTGGATATGTTTCATGTTTTTCTTCTTAATTGTTCGAAAAAAAGAGGTAGATGAAGGTGTGTAAATAAAATGCTAGAATATTGAGGCTTTAATGTTTGCTTTGTGGCGTAGAGTTTACAAAAAGAGGACACTTGAATGAGGAGCAATAACTTGTGTTTTAATTTGCTCACTCTATTATCTCTCATTTGCTTGTGTCGATGAAGGTGTGTATGGGTATAAATAATCTGGTAGAAATTAGCGACATGACATTTTCCCGAGCGGGGAGGGTGATCTTTAATAATATCAGTTTGGTTGTGCCTGTTGGGAAAGTCACAGCGATTATGGGACCATCAGGGATAGGTAAGACGACCTTATTGCGATTGATTGGTGGTCAATTAAAACCAGACAATGGCACTATTTTATTTTCAGGCCATAATATCCCCTCTCTGTCTCGCAGTAAGCTTTTTGAGGTGCGCAAACGAATGAGCATGTTGTTTCAATCTGGCGCTTTGTTTACCGACATGACCGTATTTGATAATGTCGCGTTTCCTCTTCGTGAGCATACGGCTCTGCCTGAGTCTTTAATTAAAATGATTGTTCTTTTGAAATTGGAAGCGGTTGGTTTAAGAGGGGCCTCTCATTTAATGCCGAGTGCGCTTTCTGGCGGAATGGCAAGACGTGCGGCTCTTGCTCGGGCTGTTGCTCTTGATCCAGAGATGATCATGTACGATGAGCCTTTTGTGGGCCAAGACCCAATCACAATGGGTGTTTTGGTGTCGATGATCCGAAATTTAAACAAAGCGCTTGGATTAACGTCTGTCGTCGTTTCTCATGATGTTCCAGAGATAATGAGTATTGCGGATCATGTTTATTTGCTTGTTGACGGTAAAATTATCGCTTCAGGAAGTCCTGAATTTTTAAAGACATCCTCTGATCCGAGCGTGGTACAATTTCTTACAGGAGAGGCGGATGGGCCTGTGCCATTCCGTTACCCTGCAAAAGATATTTCACAGGAGCTTTTTTCGTGATAACGAGTTGGATTCAATCACTTGGCTCTAGCGCCATATCTATAATCCAGTCAATGGGACGGGCAAGCTTTCTCTTGTTTGGTGCGCTTATTGGGAAGCCCCAACCAAAAAAAATGTTCCCGTTATTTCTGCAGCAATTGTATTCAATTGGTGTGCGTTCTCTTGGTATTATTTTAGTATCAGGTCTTTTTATTGGGATGGTTTTAAGTCTTCAAGGTTATTTGGTTCTTGCTGATTTCGGGGCTGAAAGTGCTTTGGGTCAAATGGTGGCGCTTTCTTTGCTACGTGAATTAGGACCCGTTGTGACGGCATTGCTTTTTGCAGGAAGAGCGGGTTCCGCTTTGACGGCAGAAATTGCTTTGATGAAATCCAGTGAACAGCTTTCAAGTCTTGAAATGATGGCGATTGATCCACTTCGTCGCATTATTGCCCCTCGATTTTGGGCTGGTATTGTTTCTATGCCCTTGCTTGGAATGATTTTTATCATGGTGGGTATTTGGGGTGGACAGTTTGTTGGGGTGGATTGGAAAGGAATAGATCATGGCAGTTATTGGTCTGTTATGCAGTCTTCTGTTGAATTAGGTTATGACATTGGCCAGTCTTTTATTAAATGTTTATTTTTTGCAATTACAGTGACTTGGATAGCGCTTTTTAATGGTTATGATGCGGTTCCTACTTCCGAAGGGATCAGCCGTGCAACCACGCGCACCGTCGTTCACTCTTCTTTGGCTGTGCTTGGACTCGATTTTATCCTCACAGCATTGATGTTTGGGAGCTAATTAAATGCAGCAAAACAGTAAAACAGAATTTTGGGTTGGAACATTTTTGTTGGCGGGTTTTTCTGCTGTGCTCTTACTTATATTTCAAGTTGCCGATATTAAAAGCTTTTCTGGTTCGGATTATTATCCATTAAAAGCACAGTTTGATAATGTTGGGGGTTTGAAAGTGCGTTCACCGATAAAAGTGGGTGGCGTCGTTGTGGGGCGAGTGAAAGGGATTCAATTGTCAGCGCCTGATTACATTCCAACCGTTATCATGGAAATAGAGCGTAAATATGGCTTTTTCCCAGAAACAAGCTCTGCTGCGATACAAACATCAGGTTTACTGGGTGAACAATTTATTTCTATACGCCCCGGTTTTGCAGATGAAGACATTGGAATGTTAGAAGATGGAGCCTTACTTGAAGATACCCGTTCTGCGATGGTACTTGAAGATTTGATTGGTCAATTTCTTTATAGTTCTTCTGAAAAAAAGGATTAATGAAAAATGAAAAAATGGTTTATTGCCTCGACTGTATTATGTAGCACTTTTTTTTCTTCATGGCTTCTGGCCGCTGAATTTGACGCAAAAAATCCTTACACTCTTATGAATAATGTCGCGACAGAAGTATTTGGTCGCTTGAAGGCGGATCAAAAAACCTATCAAGCCAATCCTGAACTTTTGCGTGATGTCGTCAAAGAAGATCTCATGCCTTACATTAATGTGCGTTATGCCGCGTTAAAAGTCTTGGGTCCTATCGCGAATAAAAGTACAAAAGAACAGCGTACGATTTTTACGGACGCTTTTAATGACTATCTTGTGCATTCTTATGCTCAAATTTTGCTTCAGTATACTGATCAGAAAATTGAGATAGAAAAAGAAAAACCGATTGATGCTGCTCGAAAGACGACCAGTGTGCGTGTTGAAATTATTGATAAATCTCGTCCTCCGCTTCATCTTGATTTTAAATTACGTAAAAATACAAAAACACTTGATTGGCAGGCATTTGATGTACAAGTTGAGGGTGTGAGTATGCTGGATGCTAAAGCGACAGAATGGAGCAGCTCACTGCGTCAAAAAGGCATTGAAAAAGTAGCGGAAGAGTTCAAAGAGCGTGTCAAAGCACCGCTTAAAAAAGAAGAGAAATCCTCTTGAGTGATCCCGTCTTCCTACAGCAGCGCACAAAAGGGGATTACTGCTTGTCAGGAGAGCTGGATCGTGACACAGTGCCAAAATTCTGGGCGAATCGAGAAAAATGGTTCCCACAAGATAGCCACATTAGTTTAGATTTGTCTTCGCTCAAACGTATTGATTCGGCAGGAATGGCGATGTTGCTTTTACTGCAAGAACAGCTCAAATTAAATCAGCAATCTTTGATTTTTAATCATGTCCCTTTGCAGCTAAAAATGCTTTTGGAATTGAGCAATGTTGAGCATCTTTTTACTCAGGTTTGATAGATTATAGGGAATTAGGATGGAACCAATAGAAATTAAAGCCATTCTTGAACAAGCATTAACATTGGATGAGATCTTTGTAAAAGGAGAGGGCTCTCATTTTGAAGTGATAGCAGTGAGTGGTGTATTTGAAAGTATGCCAAGCGTAAAAAAACAGCAGATGATTTACGCTCCCCTCATGGAACACATTGCAACCAATGTCATTCATGCCCTTACAATAAAAGCGTTGACACCAGCACAATGGGCTCGTGACAAAAAATTGATTCAACCACTATAAGTACACGAGGAATATGATGGAAAAGTTTCGTGTCCACGGCGGTGGTCCACTGCGTGGTGAAGTCACAATCTCTGGCGCTAAAAATGCCGCTCTTCCTATTTTATTTGCCTCATTATTGGCAGAAGAGCCTGTTGAAGTAGCCAATGTCCCTCAGCTTCGTGATATCGATACCACGATGGAGTTGTTATCTCGTTTGGGGGCAAAAGTAACAAGAAATGGTTCAGTTCATGTGGATGCGACTCACATTACTGAATTTTGTGCTCCTTATGAGCTTGTTAAGACAATGCGTGCCTCAATATGGACTTTAGGACCATTGCTGGCCCGTTTTGGCAAAGCAGAGGTTTCTTTACCTGGCGGTTGCGCTATTGGCGCGCGTCCTGTTGATTTGCATATTCATGGTTTAGAGCAGTTAGGTGCAACGATTACGCTTGATGAGGGCTATGTCAAAGCTCATGTTGATGGACGTTTAAAGGGCGCCCATATCGTGATGGATAAAGTCAGTGTGGGTGCGACGGTGACCTTGATGTCAGCGGCAACCTTGGCTGAAGGAACAACCCTTATTGAAAATGCAGCGCGTGAACCAGAAATTGTGGATTGTGCAAAATTTCTTAATACATTAGGTGCAAAAATTACGGGCATGGGTACGGATACCATTACCATTGAAGGCGTTGCCCGTTTAGGTGGGGGCTACCATAAAGTTCTTTCTGATCGTATTGAAACGGGAACCTTTCTTGTTGGCGCGGCAGTGTCCGGCGGGAAAATACGTTGTCGTAATACCTCTCCTAAATTAATGGAATCGGTCTTGTCCAAGCTTGAAGAGGCTGGGGCTTTGATTGAGGTAGGGGAAGATTGGATCTCTTTGGATATGACAGGGCGCGACTTAAAAGCAGTTAATATTCGTACTGCACCGCATCCGGGTTTTCCTACCGATATGCAAGCACAATTTACTTTGCTTAATTTGATAGCGAAAGGAACCGGTATCATCACTGAAACTATTTTTGAAAACCGCTTTATGCATGTTCCTGAATTGTTACGCATGGGAGCGCATGCAGAAATTGAAGGTAATACAGTGATTTGTGGTGATTGTGATGGCTTGAGTGGCGTCCCTGTTATGGCAACCGATCTTCGCGCTTCTGCAAGCTTGGTGATTGCTGGTGCAATTGCAAGTGGTGAAACCGTGGTAGATAGAATTTATCATATCGATCGTGGTTATGAAAAAATAGAAAATAAGCTTCAAGAGTTGGGCGTGCGTATAGAGCGTTTTACGGAGTAATTCCGTCGGATTATTTTGCGTTAACTAAGATATTTTTGTGTTAAATTTTCAGGTGTTTGCCTCTGGAGCACTTGATATTTCATTCTAAACAGAAGACGTATTTTTACTCTTGTCTTGTTTCTTAATGGCAAAGATTTTAATAAAAAACGTGAAAATATCGACAAGTCTAATGAAAACAAAAAATCACCTTCGGGTGATTTTTTGTTTTTAAAGTACAGGGTCTTCACCAATGGTGACCATGATCTCCAGAGATTTTCCTTGTCTTATCACTTTAAATGGCAGTTTCATACCGGGACGCGTATCGGCCACAATATCAAGGGCATAACGAAAATTGCTGATGGGAGTTCCGTTTATTTCGACAATCAGATCGTTTATTTCTATTCCTGCGTTAGATGCTGGACTGTTTTTCGAAATGGCTGAAACCAAAACACCGCTAAGTTGATCCACATTTAAGAGTCTGGCCATCACTTGATTGACTTCACGTCCTTCGACGCCAATATAGCCACGGATCACGCGTCCATCAGCAATGAGTTTTCGCATGACCTTGATGGTTAGAGGGTAGGGAATCGCAAAAGAAATGCCGTAAGTATCAATGTCTGCGCCTTGTTGAAATGAGGCAGTATTGATGCCGACCAATTCACCTTGACTGTTAACCAGTGCGCCACCCGAATTGCCTTTATTAATTGCAGCGTCGGTTTGCAGAAAATCTTGACGTTGATTAAAGCTCATTCCAGGGCGACCTGTCGCGGAGATGATCCCAAAAGTTGTAGTTTGGCCCAAATTATAAGGGTTGCCAATTGCAAGCACGATATCCCCTACTGCGGGGTTATATTCGTTATTAAAAGGGATCACAGGAAGATTATCGAGGTCAACTTTAACAACGGCAAGATCGGTTCGTTGGTCTTTTCCTATAAGTTGCGCCGTACTGATCCTTCCGTCTTGAAGGGCCACAATGATTTGATCTGCTTGCGCGACGACATGGTAATTTGTCACGATATAGCCAGTATCTGTCATGATGACACCAGACCCAAGACCTTCTGCATTTAATTGGAGGCGATTTTTATCGCTAAAGCGGCGCGTGTATATATTGACGACGCCAGGTGATGCACGACGTACGGCGTAGTTATAGGATAAAATGGGTGCGTTTTGCTCCGGGGCATTAAGTCCAGAATGAGAAATTAACTGTCCTGTTTTTAATGAGGGTATGGTGAGAAGCAAGCCTAAAGCAACAAACACACCGTAAGCCACAGAACGAGCGAAGAAAGCAAGCATGCCAGTCCTTTTAAATATGTTTCATAAATGCTTTTTTTAGATTAAGCAGCATATCATTTATAGAATAATAAAAGTAGAAAGACTGGGAGGAAAATAAAGAGTTTGGTTTTACCAAACTCTTTTTATGATGCTTGTTTTTCAGGGGATGAAATGAACCCCGTCGGTTTGAAAGTGAGTGGGTGTTGGCTGCGTTCGAGAAGCACAATTAAACACGTTTTGATAGCGCTCGCTTTTTGAAGATGCAGGTGCTGGTGTAGGCTTGTTTCCTGCTATCTAAACATCGGATGAGATCAGTTATCTGTTTTCAGGGGCTTTCCTTCCTTGGGGCCTAGTGGCATCTTCAGTTTTTTTGGGCATATTAGGCTCTTTACTCACGTCAATCACATCACTTGTTTATGTTCATTGTGTGAATGCAAATTTTGAGCTTTTGCATTGTTATCTTTTTTGGGTTCATTTAGCGCAGAATGATGTATAAGGATGAATTTTCACGAAGAATATTTAAAGCCAACAAAGTGGGTTTCGCTTCAAATAACTTTCTTAAATCGCCTAAATTTTTTACTTCGCTTCTGTTCATTCCGACGATGATGTCTCCTTCTTGGAGACCATATTGCATCGCAATGGAATCTTTTTCTACGAGGCTAACGCGCACGCCTTTTATTTTCTTTTCTGAATAATTTTCTAATTCAGCGCCAGCCAAGGCCTTATGCAAGTTTTCTGCTTGTGCTTTTTGCATGTTGGTGTTTTTTAAGACAGCAGTGACACTTTTACTTTTTCCGTCGCGTAGGAGACCCAGTGTTATTTCTTTTCCGGCTCCAAGGGTTGCCACTTTGGCCCTTAGTTCTGCGAATGTGCGTATGTCTTTTCCATCAATTGAAATGATGATGTCTCCGGCTTTGATTCCTGCCTTTTCGGCGGCAGAATCAATGACGACTTGGCTAACAAAAGCGCCATGGTTTGTTTTGTAACCAAAAGCAGAAGCAAGTTCAGTTGTCAGTTCTCCCCCTTGAACCCCAAGGACGCCTCGGCGAACTTCACCAAATTCAATGATTTGTTTTATCAAATTTTTTGTCATGTTGACGGGAATAGCAAATCCAATGCCTATGTTACCGCCATTGGGGCCCAAAATGGCGGTATTGATCCCGACAAGTTCACCTTTGAGGTTGATGAGTGCGCCGCCGGAATTACCGCTGTTGATAGCCGCATCGGTCTGAATGAAGTTTTCTAAATTATCGATGTTGAGCCCGGTACGCCCGAGGGCTGATATAATGCCGGAAGTGACTGTTTGACCGAGACCGAAGGGATTGCCGATAGCAATGGCAAAATCACCGACACGCAGTTTGTCGGAGTCCGACAATTTAATCTCGACCAGGTTTTCTGGTTTTTCTATTTTCAGTAAAGCGATGTCTGACATCTTGTCACTGCCGAGCAATTTTGCTTTATATTCTCGGCCATCATGAAGTTGAATAAGTATTTCTTTTGCATTTTCAATGACATGATGATTTGTAACTATATGTCCTTTTTTAGCGTCAACGATAACGCCAGAACCTAATCCACGGAATGGCCGTTCTTTCGTGTGTTCTAAAGGGGCATTTGGACCAAAGAAAAAACGAAGTGCATCGGGCAGTTGTTGTGTTGATACATGATTTCCTTTCACTGAAATACTGACCACAGCAGGCGCGACATTTTCAAGCATCGGGGCCAAGCTGGGTAAGCTTTCTCCTGATACCGTGCTAGGCCATGCGGCCAGTGCGAGAGGAGACGTTGTCGCATTGATCGATATAGCAAGTGCAATAGCGCTTAATGTATGCAAAGTTCTCTTTTTCATTTATACACTCCGTCAATAGATATAATGTAAGAGTGGGGATGTTTGAAAAAAGTTCAATGTGATTCTGATTTTTGGTTGAAAACGGCCACTTGACGTGCATTGTCGCTTTCATTTAATGAGCCTGAAGGGATGTGTGTTTGATCGGGTTCTTTATGAAGGTTTGTTATTTTCATCAAGGGTTTTGAAAACGGATTTTCTTGCTCGGGTTGATTTGGAATTAAATCAGAAGAATACCGCGCTAAATGCTGATATAACTTATTGTAATCTCTTGATATGTTATCAAGAAGATCGGCGCTACCTGAAAAGTGCTCAGTCAGTTTTTGACGGTATTGTTCGAGTTCATTTTGTGACTTTTCAAGTTCTCTTTTTAAATCTTTATGCTGGGTGTTGTCGCGCATTATTAACCACGCGACAATAAAACCGATGACCATGCCTGTGACCACTAAAATAACTGCATTAATCCAAGCCATGAGAGCTCCCTATGCCTATATAAATATGTTTTTTAATAATTTTATTGGATATTAAAGAAGGGTGGGTGATTGAACTATTTTTAATCCTTTCGATACTATACATGTCAAAAGTGACCCATGATACTATTTGATTCTATTGTCCCCACTATCTAACCGAGGTTGAGGGTATGACACCTCTTGAGCTGTATTGTCGTGACTTGCAAGAAAAGTTTTTTTTCGAAGATGCGGCTCAAAAAGAGGCTGTGATTCTTTTGGATGATTTGTATCACCGCTTGGTGAGGCGAGCAAATCAGCCTGCTTTATCGCCTCCCTTTTGGTCTTCTCTTTTTTCTCGATCAAAGAAAAAGAGTATTCAACCCGAGAAAGGGCTCTATTTTTGGGGGGGCGTGGGGCGAGGAAAAACGTATTTAATGGATACTTTTTTTGAAAGCTTGCCTTTTGAAAAAAAATCGCGGGTCCATTTTCATCGCTTTATGCAGCGAGTTCATCAAGAGCTTAAATTGCTTGATGGTGAACAGGATCCCCTTTTAAAAATTGCGGATAAATTAGCAAACGAAGCCTTTATTCTTTGTTTTGACGAGTTTTATGTTTCAGATATTACAGATGCAATGATTTTAAGTACTTTGTTATCTTGCTTGTTTGAGCGTGGGGTCTGTCTTGTGGCGACGTCAAATATTGTACCTGATGATTTATATCGTAATGGGCTTCAACGCGCGCGATTTATACCGGTTATTGGACTTATCTACGAGTATTGCCAAGTGGTCAACATTGATTCAGGAACAGATTACCGCTTAAGAACATTGAATGATGCAGAAATTTACCACTTTCCTTTAGATGATAAAGCGGTTGCTAATTTAAAAACGTATTTTTATCAGCTGGCGGCGCCACCTTGTCATCTTGATTCTGAGATTATCATTAATAACAGGGTGATGAAAACAAAGAAAGAAGCACTTGGCGTGGTCTATTTTGATTTTTTTGTTGTGTGTAAAGAGGCTCGAAGTCAGCTTGATTACATTGAAATTGCGCGAATTTATCATACCGTTTTACTTTGCAATGTCCCCCAAATGAACGCTGACTCTGATGATGCTGCACGTCGTTTTATTGCGATGGTTGATGAATTTTATGATCGAAATGTAAAGCTCATTCTTTCCGCTGAGGTTTCTCTTTCTTCTCTTTATGCTGGAGGGATCCTTTCTTTTGAGTTTGAGCGTTGCGTCTCGCGCTTAAAAGAGATGCAAAGCCATGAATATCTTTCTCTCGCGCATTTACCTTGATGCATTTAAGAGGTAAGGTGAGGAAGATTCAGGATTTGATCAAAAAGAAAGGACATTTTTTTAAAAAAAGGTGATTTTTTCTCCACCCTTCTTTATAATCCTGCGACCCACCGTTACTGTTGAAAGGCTTAGGCCGAGGGCACCACCGTTCGAAGGGATGATGCATGGTCTCTTATACAGTGGGAGCAATTGCTCCTGTAAGTGAAATTTTTTAATATATCGGGTATTGATTAGCATGAAAACATTCGTTGCTAAACCAGAAACAGTAAAACGTGACTGGTATATAGTAGATGCAGAAGGTAAAACACTGGGCCGTATCGCCACACAAATCGCCTCTCGTTTGCGCGGAAAGCATAAGCCAGAGTACACTCCACACGTTGACACTGGTGACTACATTGTCGTTATCAATGCAGACAAAGTGACTGTAACTGGTAAGAAAACGACAGACAAGATGTACTACAGCCATACAGGCTATATGGGTGGCATCAAGTCAATCAGCTTTGACAAATTGATCGCAAAGAAACCAGAAATGGTTATCGAATTGGCTGTTAAAGGTATGCTGCCACGCGGTCCTCTAGGTCGTGCAATGTTCCGTAAACTAAAAGTTTACGCAGGCACTGCGCATAAGCACGCGGCACAACAACCGCAAGTACTGGACATCTAAGAGGATTTTAACAATGGCAGAACAATACTACGGCACAGGTCGTCGCAAAAGCTCAGCAGCTCGCGTGTTCATCAGGCCTGGAAGCGGTAACATCGTAATTAATCAGCGTACGCTTGATCAATACTTTGGTCGTCCTACAGCGCGCATGATTGTTTGTCAACCACTTGAATTGGTTGATATGACTCAGAAATTTGATTTGTACATCACTGTAAGTGGCGGTGGTATTTCAGGTCAAGCTGGCGCAATCCGTCACGGTATCACTCGTGCATTGATGGAATATGATGAAACCTTACGTCCTGCACTGCGTGCAGCTGGTTTCGTTACGCGTGATGCGCGTAAAGTTGAGCGTAAGAAAGTGGGCCTACGCAAAGCGCGTCGTCGTCCACAGTTCTCTAAGCGTTAATTCGTTTACAGATTTCTGGTTCAAAAAAGCTCAGCTTACTGCTGGGCTTTTTTATTAACAATCATATTGAAGTGTTATTTTTTCGGTTTATTCCCCTTCCTTTATTTACCTTATGATCTTCTGTATATCCGTCACCTATGAAGCCGCAGGGGTGTAGCCTGTCAGATCCTCTCTCAATACTCTGGAGCTTTTCTTGTTGTTTACATGCAGCGTCAAGTTTTTGAATATCGAGAGGCATTTTATATTGATCAAGAGTGCGAATAGTCCCATAACCAATTGAATTTAGAGCGTTTCAGGCCCACCCTGAGAATTTATCATTTTATTTGAAATCAAGCGCTTAATATTTATGAATATCACTAAATTCAAAAAATGCCTCAAGTATTGTTAGGGAAAATATTTTTCCGCTATACCGGTAATGTATTTATAAAAAAACAAATCGCTTGGGTTTTTACGAAGAAAAAGATTCTCTTCTTTTTAGCAAATAAAATATGTTTTCTAAAATCAGTAGAATATCTCATTCCTACATTGCGCTTCTTTAATGCGGCTACAGCTATATTGGATTTTTTTGGTTAATACAGGCTTTGACCACTTTTTTTAATAGGTTGTATAGCTTAAGGATGCCAGCGAAAATAGAGATCCCAGTAAATAATCCTAAAATACTCGCACTCGATAGATGCGTTGGTAACCAAGACGAGGGGGTACTGGGAAGGGGCGCTGTGCTGGTAACCTCTGTTGGCGTCATCGTGGGTTCTGGGGGCGCTGTGGGTCTTAAATTGGGTTTATGAGCACAATTTAAATTTTCAAATTCTTCTTGCAACTCTGGGTGATAATTATTTCTATGGCGGGTTAATGAGGATTTGATTTTTTGGCAATGATGTTTATTTTTGTGTGCGGCGCGGTGTAATAATCCGCTGCATTGTTCAATTGCCTCTTTTTTACAGGACGGTTTCTCCTTTACTTGTGCAAGCATTTTTGCACAGCTTAGCAGAGCGTTATCTGCTCCTGTTGGTTTTTTATCGGGTCGATGAAGCACGATGGGGCATTGATCATTGGATGGGGGAATTGGCTTTTCTTGTGCACTTTGGCCTATCGCGCTGCCCGTTCCTGTGGCGTGAGAACTGAGTGTGTCAGTACTTCCATCTCCA
>CAMRDW010000033.1 GCA_947041315.1 uncultured Enterovibrio sp. | reverse complement strand
CACTACCAGAGAAGGAGGCTTGATGTGCGAGAGGATCATTTTGATGCGCATCTTCTTCAAAAGAGGCAGTGTCCTCAAAAAGAGGCTCCTCGTCAGCAAAATCGTCATAATGAGATTCGATAAAGGGTTTTTCAACAGCAGGGGCTTTATTTTCTGCTTCCGTTTCAGCCTCAAGCTCAAAAATGGTTTTGTTTTTATTAATGAGAGGCTCTGTAGCACTGGATACCGGCGTCACTGAAGGCGTCAGCGAAGCACTCAGCGCTCCTTGAACGGAAGGCGGTGGTTTTTTATACACATTTTTAAAGACCCGAACAGGCTTTGGGGTCTCGCTTTGGGTGTCCATTGCTTTTTCAGGTGTCAAAGACGCATCGCGAGAAGAGAGGGGATCTTTTCTCGTGTCTTTAAAAGCAACAGAGGACGCAGCCTCGTCAAAAGAAGACGCTTGTGGATAAGGCGTTATCTTTGGGGCGTGAATGATCGGCCCTTCAGAAGCAGAAGGTGCTTCTTTTCTTTCGAATCCTGAATTTAATTTACTGATATCGATATTATTTTTAGGCTCTAACGAGGATCCTGCGTTGATTTGAGGTCTTTTCGGCAAAGACATTAGCGGATCATTGTCAAATGTCGAGACATGGACATGCTCGTTTTGTTGTACACCATAGGTGTGGGATTGTTCTCCTCGGATATAATTCACCCCTTTCGTCAATGCCATCAGGATTTTTTCTCCGATAATATCCACCACCGTTAACCAAGAGATCCCTGAAAAAAGCGTAAACCCCGCGGCCCACAAAAAGATAAAAACCAAGGTGGTTCCGAGCACATTAAAAATCGGAAGACTTAAAGAGATCAAGACATCTCCCACCACCCCACCCGATGAAAAATAACCAAAATCATCAAAATTCAGACCCGCAAGCCCGCAACTCGTCAGAAAGAGTAAAAGCAAGCCTAAAATTTTCGTGGCAATAATACTGTAATTCAGGATCTTAAAAGGACCCACCGCGCGAAAAAGAGCCCCGCCCCCAAGAAAAAGTAAAAAAGGGAGTAAATAGGCAAGATTTCCAAGTGCAAAAAACAAGGTATCAGCAAGCCAAGCCCCTGCATTGCCAGCCGCATTTTTGACAACACCGTCCCATGCCGTTTGGGACCAAGAAGGGTCGGCAGGATTGTAACTAAATAAAGAAATCAAGATAAATACAGAAGACAACAGAGCAAGAATAAGTGCACTTTCTTTTAAACGCTGTATCCCATTTAAACGGTGAAAGGTATCCGTTTTTTTATGCTCCTGGCGCAAGAAAAACTCCATTATTAAGTCTCTTCAATCACGATCGATTTTTCACGCAAAAGATGACATTGTGGACATACCCGTCGCTTTTGAAGAGACTGGGTTGTTGGCTGGCTCTTCAAATATCTTGGATATACAGAACAAGTATTAGAAATTGTACACCAAAGAAAAAACAAACCGAGCGCCATGCAACTCGGTTTGCAGAATATCACATTTCATCCGCTCTTTTTTTTGAACGGTGGGATGTTCAACATTGAGAACAAAAGACTTGAACCAAGATGCTCCCATTACAAACGCACACATTTGCCTCTTTCATTGTGTTTTTATCACAAGATGGCTGGTTTGTTTTACTTCTTCCATCACGACGTAAGTGCGAGTGTCATTCACACCAGGAAGACGCAAAAGGGTTTCACCCAATAGCTTCCTGTAAGCCGACATATCGCAAACACGGGTTTTTAAAAGATAATCAAAATCTCCCGACACTAAATGGCACTCTTGTATTTCATCCAGCTTTTGGACCGCAATGTTAAACTCTTCAAATACATCCGGTGCCCCTCGATTTAAAGTGATTTCAACAAACACGAGCAAAGACGCATCCAGAAATTGAGGGTTCAATAAAGCCGTGTATGCAATGATGTAACCTTGGCGCTCAAGACGCCGGACGCGCTCAAGACAAGGTGTGGGAGACAATCCCACCCGTTTAGAGAGCTCAACGTTAGAAACGCGCCCGTCTTTTTGTAATTCGTTAAGAATATTTTTATCAATACGATCCAATTCCTTGGACGGTTTACTTTTCGCTTCCATCATCTCACTCCGCCTTTATACGTCCTTGTTGTCAAATATGTTTTATTCCATATGCCAATCATGTTTTGGGTCAAATTCATCAGATCGTATTAACTATTAAATCTGTATTAATGGGCACTATACTCGTTCTAAATGTGATGATACAAGAACTTAACAAGCATTATCTCCTTCAATAAATAAAGGAGCAAGAATGATTATTGGTCTATTGAAAGAAATTAAAAACCATGAATACCGCGTTGGCTTGGTTCCTGCCAGTGTACGCGCCCTCACTCAGTGCGGACATACTGTTTACGTTCAATCACACGCAGGAGAGGCTATCGGATTGACAGATAAAGATTATCTTCTCTGCGGCGCTGTCCTTTTACCCACTGCACAAGATGTTTTTTCGAAAGCCACATTGATTGTCAAAGTGAAAGAGCTTCAAGCTTCAGAGCGTGAGATGCTGCGGCCGGGGCAGATTTTATTTGCTTATTTGCACCTTGCACCTGATTTCGCTCAAATACAAGATCTCATTAAAAGCCAAGCCGTCTGCATTGCCTATGAAACGGTCACAGATGAAAACGGCCACTTGCCCCTTTTAACCCCCATGTCAGAAGTTGCGGGCCGTATGGCCATTCAAGCGGGGGCACAAGCCCTAGAGAAATCACGCGGGGGCGCGGGAATATTACTGAGTGGGATCCCTGGAGTGGCCCCTGCAAACGTGGTCATTTTAGGGGGCGGCGTTGTAGGATCGAATGCCGCCAGGATTGCCCTCGGTATGCATGCCGATGTCACCGTGTTAGACACAAATGCGATCACATTGCGCAACTTAGATAAGGAATTTCAAGGCAGAGCAAAACTCCTTTATTGCACACAAGAGACCCTCGAAAAATGCGTTTTAAACGCAGATCTTGTCATTGGGGCCGTGCTCATTCCTGGCGCTTGCGCCCCCAAATTGCTTACAAGGAAACACATCAAAAAAATGAAAAAAGGATCTGCTGTGGTCGATGTCGCGATAGATCAAGGGGGCTGCTTTGAAACCTCCCACCCAACCACTCACAGCGATCCCATGTATATTCTTGATGGGGTGGTACACTACTGCGTCGCCAATATGCCAGGGGCCGTTCCTCATACCTCCACTTTCGCCCTGAACAATGCCACCCTGCCCTTTGTTTTAAAATTGGCAAATTTAGGCTACCGCGAGGCACTTCAACAAGACCCACACCTCTTAAACGGATTGAATATCCTCCATGGGCATGTCACCAACAAAGAGCTGGCAGAGACCTTTCATCTGCCCTACATGGATCCCAAGCGGGGGCTCTCCTCGACTTCATCAATATGAAAAGACAAGGAAGCTTAAAAAAGAAAAACCCATCAGCCATGAAACATCTGCACAGAAAGAGGGCCTGATTGGGATCTAATGGGATCTCAGCGCCCTTGCGTTTAAAAGCAGACAAGGAGAAGCGCGTCACATCAATTGAATTTTCAATCCGTTCTTTTGGGGATCACCGTCACTCAAATGAGAAGGCGTGCGCTTGGACTTCCTTTCACAAAGCATTTTCCCTACAATCGAAGCCCACATCCCCTCCATTTTATTGGCATTCGGAGAAAATATGAGCAAGGTCACACATGTCAGTCTTCTAATTCTAGGTTCAGGCCCCGCAGGCTATACGGCTGCCGTGTATGCAGCCCGAGCGAACCTTCATCCCGTCATGATCACAGGCCCAGAGCAAGGCGGACAACTGACCACCACCACCGACGTTGAAAACTGGCCGGGCGATCCTGAAGGCTTAACCGGTCCTGCTTTGATGGAAAGAATGAAAGCGCATGCCGAAAAATTTGACACAAAAATCATTGTCGATGAGATCATTGAAACCAATTTATCCGTTCGTCCTTTTCATTTAAAAGGCGATGAGGCTGAATACACCTGTGATGCCCTCATTATTGCAACAGGGGCCTCTGCACAATATTTGGGGCTTGAGTCTGAAACGCTTTTCAAAGGCCGAGGTGTCTCCGCCTGTGCAACGTGCGACGGTTTTTTTTACCGCAATCAAAAAGTCGGGGTCATCGGTGGCGGAAATACCGCAGTCGAAGAAGCCCTTTATTTATCAAATATTGCATCCGAAGTTCACCTTATTCACCGTCGTGACACCTTCAAAGCCGAAAAAATTCTGGTTCGTCGTTTAATGGAAAAAATCGAAACGGGCAACATTGTCCTTCATACCCATAAAACGCTGGATGAGGTCCTCGGAGATGACATGGGCGTAACGGGCCTTCGTTTAAAAGACACCCAAACCCATGCCACAGAAGATCTCGATGTCATGGGGGTATTTGTCGCAATAGGCCATAAACCCAATACCGGTCTTTTTGAAGGGCAGCTTGAAATGAACAAGGGCTATCTTCGCGTGGCCTCCGGCCTCGAAGGCAATGCCACCCAAACCAGCATCGAAGGGGTTTTTGCCGCAGGCGATGTCATGGATCAAATCTACCGCCAAGCCATTACCTCAGCAGGCACAGGGTGCATGGCGGCATTAGACGCTGAACGCTATTTGGACTCAAAAAAAGGGTAAACACAGATCAGGGTCTGATTTTTTTGTTTACCCAAAAGACTTGAACTTGCGTGCAGGTGCCAAACGAGTGCCCCCTTTCATAGAGGTGACCGAACACAAGCAACACCCACGCAGGTTCAAAGGCGAGGAGTATATGGCCCCAAATTGAGTGGGCCATCGGCTTTTTTTGATAAAATGAACCTAAACGCCCTTCTCTCATCATACTTTCGCTTAAAGGCCTAAACCGAAAAACACTATGGATAAACAAAAACATCGCTTACTCATAAAATGGCTAAAAAGTCAAAGTCACCTCGGGAAAAAATGGCTTTTCGTCACCCTGGGATTGGCGTTTGTCTCCGGGATTTTTTTAGTGCTGCAAGCGGCTTTACTCGCCCATATTTTGCATGAGCTTATCATTGAACAAACGGATAAATCGGCGCTCTTGTCTTCCTTTATAGGCCTCGCCCTTCTTATCGCTCTGCGCGCTCTTTCAAGCTTTGGAAAAGAACAAGCAGGTTACCTTGTCGGAGAGGCGGTTCGCCATCATGTCCGACAGAGTATCATGAACAAATTAGAAAGCCTTGGCCCTGCCACCCTCCAAGGAAAACCCGCAGGCGCTTGGGCGACGCTCATTCTTGAACAAATAGAAGAGATGCAAGATTTTTTTGCGCGCTACCTTCCTCAAATGGCCATTGCTGTGATGATCCCATTGACCATTCTTGTGATCGTGTTTCCTCTCAACTGGGCCGTTGGATTTATTTTTCTGTTCACTGCGCCCTTGGTTCCTTTTTTTATGGCCCTCGTTGGAATGGGAGCCGCCGATGCCAACCGCCGCAATTTTAAAGCCATGCAACGCTTATCAGGGCATTTTTATGATCGCTTAAGAGGCCTTCCTACTTTGCGTTTGTTTTTTCGGGCTGAAGCAGAAAGTGCCCATTTACGGCTTGCCTCTGATGAATTTAGAAAGCGCACCATGGAGGTACTGCGTTTGGCATTTTTGTCATCTGCTGTATTGGAATTTTTTACCGCCCTGTCGATTGCCATGACCGCCGTTTATTTTGGTTTCAGTTTCATTGGTGAGCTTAATTTCGGGCATTATGGCGTCAGTATCAGCTTGTTTGTTGCAGTTTTTATTCTTTTATTGGCGCCAGAGTTTTATCAGCCTCTTCGCGATCTTGGTACCTTTTACCACGCAAAAGCCCAAGCGATTGCCGCCGCCGAGTCCTTGATTCAATTTCTTGATGCCCCCCCCCAGCACCAAACTGAAGGCCAAGAAAAAGTCGACACGGACGCCTTTCATATTCATGCAAAAGGGCTTGAGATCTTAAGCCAAGATGGCACCGTTTTAGTCGGCCCAGTGGACTTTGATATTCCATCTGGCAGCCAAGTGGCTTTGGTCGGAGAAAGTGGCGCCGGAAAAACGAGCCTGGTCCATGCCCTTTTGGGATTTTTACCTTACCGAGGCTCTTTAAAAATCAATGATCTCGAGTTAAGAGACGCGGATCTCTCTTTTTGGCGTCAACAAATCAGCTGGGTAGGGCAAACTCCGCAGCTTTTTCACGGCAGCCTCAAAGACAACATCTGTCTTTCACGACCTAGCGCGAGTGAAAAAGAAATCCTTGACGTGGCACACGCCGCATTTGCGTATGAATTTATCGAGGGTTTAGAAAACGGCTTTGATTATCTTGTGGGCGATCGCGCCTCAGGGATTTCTGTAGGGCAAGCGCAGCGCATTGCGATAGCTCGCGCTTTGCTGCATGGTGGGCGATTTTGGCTTTTAGATGAGCCAACGGCAAGCCTGGATGCCAAAAGTGAACGTCTTGTCGCCTTAAGTCTTAAAAAAGCAACAAAAGACTGCACAACCTTTATCGTGAATCACCGAATAGAGCAATTGATCCATTGCGATAACATTCTTGTCCTGCACAAAGGTAAAATTGTTCAACAAGGCCGCTTTGATGATTTGCAAAAAGAAGAAGGCGTTTTTTCTCAAATGCAAAGGGCCGCGTCTGCAGATAAAATAGCCCAAAGGAGCAACCTCGATGCATGATTTGATCCCCTTTTTAAAATTGTATAAAAACCACTGGAAAGGGCTCTTTTTGGGGATCTTTTTGTCCTTTCTCACTTTGGCCTCCGCCATCAGCCTTCTCACGCTGTCAGGCTGGTTTATTGCCGCTTCCGCCGTCGCCGGTGTGCTGGCCATCAGCAATTTCAATTTTTTGTTGCCTGCGGCCGGCGTGCGGGGCTTTTCCATTGCCCGTACCGCAGGACGCTGGTTTGAAAGGGTTGTGAGCCACAATAGCACCTTTAAATTACTGGCCGATCTGCGGATTTTCTTTTTTGAAAAACTCACCCCCCTCATCCCAGGAAAAATAGCCAACCTCAGAGACGCCGACATTTTGAACCGCCTTGTGGCGGATGTCGATGCCATGGATCACCTGTATTTACGTCTCATCAGTCCACTTCTTGTGGCCTTCGTTGGCATTTTTGGGATCAGTGGATTTTTGTATTGGATTGAGCCCCTCCTCGGCCTCACTCTCGGCGGCGTTTTACTTTTTTTGTCCGTGGGATTTCCCTTTTTGTTTTATCATCTTGGGCGCCCACATGGAGAAGACATCACCCAAGAAAAAACACGCCTTCGCATCACCTTGCTTGACTGGCTTCAAGGACAAGCTGAATTGCAAATCTTTGGCGCATCAGCGCGCTTTCGAGCCAAAACGGAAGAAGCAGAAAGAAAACTCCTCAAAGCACAACGAAAAATGGCCTGCATTTCAGCTTTTTCTGTGGCCATGTTATTGACTCTGAATGGCATGACGCTGATCCTCATGCTCTGGCTTGCCGCCGACACCCTGACACAAGGTCCGCCGAATCCGCTCATTGCTTTGGTGGCCTTTGCGACCATTGCAAGCTTTGAACTCATCATGCCCATCAGCGGGGCATTTCAATTTTTAAGCCAAACACGCACCTCGGCCGCCCGGCTCAATGAAATCCTCGAAGCCAAACCTGAAACGGCTTTTGACTCAAAAGGGCATCCTGGTCCCGCCAAAGGAAACATTCTAATAAAAAACGTCCGTTTTGCTTATCCTGGTATGCAAAAAATGGCCCTTCATGACGTTTCTCTTTCGCTTCAAAAAGGAGAAAAAATGGCGCTCCTTGGTCGCACCGGATGTGGAAAGTCGACCTTGCTTCAATTGATCACACGCGCTTGGGATCCCTGCGCGGGGAGCATTCACCTTGATGGCATACCGCTTCACCAATGGCGAGAGTCTGCCTTACGAGACGCCATCACGGTGGTCAGCCAACGGGTGGATATTTTTAACGACGCCCTTAGAAATAATTTACGCTTAGCCAAACCCGCCGCCACCGATGAAGAGCTCATCGACATCCTTGAAAAAGTCAACCTCTCCCATCTTCTTGAAAAGAGCGGTCTGGATTTATGGCTTGGCGATGGAGGACGCCCCCTTTCAGGTGGAGAGCGTCGGCGGATAGGGATCGCCCGCGCATTGCTTCACGATGCACCCCTTCTTTTATTGGATGAACCCAGTGAAGGACTGGATATGAAAACAGAGCAAGAGATTTTGGCGTTATTATTCGAACACGCCAAAGAAAAAACGGTGCTTTTCATCACTCACCGTCTTGTCGGATTAAACAAAATGGACCGTGTTTGTGTGATGGATGAAGGCGAAATAATAGAAGAAGGTACACACGAAACACTCAAAAATGCAGGTGGGCAATATGCTCAATTTTTTCAACGTATTTAATGCCCTGGCGCTTTAAAATTCAATCAAAACAACGCAAAAACAACGGGTATTATTCTAAAAGAAGGAGCCAAGGCTCCTTCTTTAGCATCGAATGGAGCGTTCTTATGACCCTGTACTTACCCCCCTTAATAGACGATGATCCCACCTTTTTCCCTCCCATTGAAAGCGCATTGCCCGAGCCTGACGGCCTCCTTGCTATCGGCGGAGATTTATCTGAAACGCGTCTTATTTGCGCGTATGAACAGGGGATCTTTCCTTGGTTTAGTCTTCATGATCCATATTTATGGTGGTCTCCTTCCACACGCGCCATCCTCCTTCCTCATGCCTTTAAACCCAGTAAAAGCTTAAAAAAGACAGTCCGAAAACAAAAATACACGGTCTCCATCAACCGCTGTTTCAATGAAGTGATTACGCAATGTGCCCTCCTGCGAGGGGAAAAAAACGTTTGGGTAACGCAAGAAATGAGAGAGGCCTATTCACGTTTGCATTTATCAAAAAAGGCACACAGCGTAGAAGTGTGGGAAGAAAATCAACTGATTGGCGGACTTTATGGTGTTTGTGTCGGCGGGGTATTTTGTGGTGAATCGATGTTTTCAATCAAAACAGACGCATCAAAAACCGCACTTTGGTTTTTTTGCGCGCATTTTACAAAGCAAGGAGGACGGCTTATCGACTGTCAAATGATGACACCGCATTTATCCCGAATGGGCGCATGCGCACTGACGCGTTCTGATTTCATTTTTAAGCTCAAGGCATGTCAAAAAATCATTCTCGAGCCCTCTGTATTTCATCAACAATGGCTGACACACCCTGATGAATAAATACCGCGTACCTTTAGGACTCACCCCCAACGAGCCATGTTCTTACCTTCCAAAAGAACAACAATCCCTGGCTTTTGTGATCTTACCCCATCTCCTTTCAAGCGAAAATTACAATCAATGGCTTCAAGCCGGATTTCGACGCACAGGAAACAATCTTTATCGACCTCAATGTGAAAATTGCTCAAGGTGCCACTCTCTGCGCATTGATATTCAACACTTTTCCCCATCAAAAAGTCAGAAACGACAGCTGAATCAATTGTCAAAACTCGAGGTGCACTTTCAAGATACCCTTGATAAGAATTGGTTTTCGCTTTACGAGGCCTACATTTCTGAGCGACACCGAGAAGGCGCCATGTTCCCTGCCAATCAAAAGGATTTTCTGTCCTTTATTCAAAGCCACTGGCAAGAAACTCGCTATCTCCACCTTTACGAAAAAGGAGAACTTATTGCAGTGGCGATCACTGATGTCTTTCATTCTGCTTACAGTGCCATTTACAGTTTTTTCGCACCTCAACATAAACTTTCCTTAGGATCCTTGTGTGTTTTAGCGCAAATTCAAGAGGCAAAACGCAAAGGACAAGCTTGGCTTTATCTCGGTTTTCAGATTGACACCTGCCAAGCCATGAACTACAAAGATAAATTCAAACCAAATCAAAAATATATTAATAACACCTGGGTACAAACAGAATAAAAAATCACTGGCTGAGCGAGAAAAAATCAAATACAATATAAAAATTGTCTCTATTTTAGTGTTCGGCTTTCTCTTTTTGCTCAAACATCCTGCCCATTTTTGTTGGTCACTGTGATTACAAAATAGTAAAATCCCAACCCTGATCTATACAGACGCACATTATCAAGCTATCATTTTGCGGTCAAAAATTGGCTTTAAAGATAGCCCCAGAGGATTAAATGGCAAAAGAAGACGTAATTGAAATGCAAGGTACTATTTTAGATACCCTGCCAAACACCATGTTTCGTGTTGAACTCGAGAACGGCCACGTTGTGACCGCGCATATTTCAGGTAAAATTCGTAAAAACTATATACGGATTCTCACTGGTGATAAAGTGACCGTTGAAATGACGCCTTATGATCTTTCAAAAGGACGTATCATTTTCCGCACACGTTAATCCTCCTAGATCGCAAAAGAAAAACCCAGCTTATGCTGGGTTTTTGTCGTCCTTCAAAAAAGATTTTCGAAAAAAACCTTATAAAAAAGCTAAGCCGTTTCCATTTCATCACTGAAACTAAAGGTCAATTCATTCTTTTTCAAACCAACCTTGACCGTTCCACCATTCACTAAACAACCAAACAACAGCTCATTTGCAAGGTTCTTTTTAACATGCTCCTGCATCACACGGGCCATTGGCCGTGCACCCATGGATTTATCGTACCCTTTTTCTGCAAGCCAAAGTTTCGCTTTATCAGAAACCTCTAATGAAACACCCCGCACATCCAATTGCGCTTGCAGCTCCACGATGAATTTATCGACAACTTGCAAAATGACATTTTGATCTAAATTATTAAACCAAATGATGTTATCAAGGCGATTTCTAAATTCAGGAGAAAAGACTTTCTTGATTTCAGACATGGCGTCAAGACTGTGATCTTGCTGTATTAAACCAATGGATTTACGGACAGTCTCTGACACACCCGCATTGGTGGTCATGACTAAAATCACATTTCTAAAATTGACTTTTCTGCCATTGTTGTCTGTCAAGGTACCGTTGTCCATCACCTGCAATAACAGATTAAAGACATCTGGATGGGCTTTTTCTATTTCATCAAGCAAAACGACACAATGAGGGTGTTTAATCACGGCATCAGTTAAGAGGCCCCCTTGCTCGTAGCCCACATACCCAGGAGGAGCCCCGATCAATCGACTGACCGTATGTCGTTCCATATACTCTGACATATCAAAGCGCTGTAACTCAATTCCCATCGCCCGTGCAAGTTGCACCGTTACTTCCGTTTTTCCCACCCCGGTTGGGCCTGCAAACAAAAAGGAGCCTACCGGTTTATTTTCCGCTCCAAGACCTGCTCGGCTCAACTTAATGGCCTCACACAAGACACTGATCGCATTTTCTTGTCCAAAAACCAATATTTTAAGTTTTTGTTCAAGCGATTTTAAAATATCACGATCCGTAGAAGAGACCGATTTTTCAGGGATCCGTGCCATTTTAGCGATCATCGATTCGATGTCACTGACCCCCACCGTTTTTTTACGTTTATTCGCAGGCGCCAATCGACAACGCGCTCCGGCTTCATCGATAACATCAATGGCTTTATCAGGTAAATGACGATCATTGATGTATTTAAAAGAAAGTTCAACAGCCGCCCTTAACGCTTTGTTTGTATAACGTACCTCATGATGGGCTTCGTATTTGGATTTTAAGCCCATCAATATTTTAATCGTGTCCTCAATCGAAGGCTCTATCACATCAATTTTTTGAAAACGTCGTGCAAGGGCGCGCTCTTTTTCAAAAATACTGTTGTATTCTTGGTACGTCGTTGAACCGATACAACGAAGTTTTCCACTTGAAAGCAAGGGTTTGATTAAATTGGCCGCATCCACTTGCCCACCCGATGCAGCACCCGCACCGATAATGGTATGAATTTCATCAATGAACAAAACGGCGTTTTCTTCTTTTTCAAGCTGCTTCAAAATGCTTTTAAAACGTTTTTCAAAATCCCCTCGGTATTTGGTTCCCGCAAGCAATGAACCAATATCTAAAGAATAAATAATGCAATTTTCGATGATTTCAGGCACATCTTTTTCAACAATGCGCCAAGCCAAACCTTCTGCAATGGCCGTTTTCCCTACCCCGGCCTCTCCGACCAGTAAAGGATTGTTTTTACGACGACGACACAAGACTTGAATCGTACGCTCCAACTCTTTGTCTCGACCTATGAGGGGGTCAATGCCTCCCACTCTCGCTAACTGGTTTAAATTCGTGGCAAAATTATCCAGTTTGTCTTCACCACCTTCGACCACCGACTCCTCTGTCGAATGATCAGATCCGGGTATATTTTCATCATTATTGAACGTTTTGGTGGTTCCATGAGAAATAAAATTAACCACATCAAGACGACTTATATCGTTTTTCTTCAATAAATACGCCGCATGAGATTCTTGTTCACTGAAAATAGCCACCAAGACATTCGCCCCAGTAACCTCACTTCGACCAGAAGATTGAACATGAAAAACGGCACGTTGAAGAACGCGCTGAAAGCTGAGTGTCGGTTGGGTTTCACGGTTGTCATCCTCATTGAGGATCATTGGGGTGGTTTGCTCAATGAAGGCTTTTAGCTCTTGACGCAATATGACAAGATCAGCGCGACAAGCCAAAAGTGCTTCTCGCGACGCCGCATTTTCAAGAAGCGCCAATAACAAATGTTCGACCGTCATAAATTCATGGCGCTTTTCACGGGCTCTCGCAAAAGCCTCGTTTAGGCTTGTTTCGAGTTCTTTATTTAGCATAAGGCATCTCCTTCAATAACCTGCATGTCTAGCGACACTAACAACCTAATATTCTCAATAAAATCAATAAATTAAGCCTTTTCCATTGTACACAAAAGAGGGTGTTGGTGTTCTTTCGCATACATTGTTAGTTGTGTGACTTTCATTTCGGCCACTTCCGCCGAAAAAACGCCACATATCGCCTTTCCTTCATAGTGAACCAGTAACATCAAGTGTGTTGCTTTTTCCAAATCCATACTAAAAAATCGTTGTAGCACTTCAACAACAAATTCCATCGGTGTGTAATCGTCATTATTTAAAAGTACTTTATACAATGACGGAGGTTTTTCTTTTACTTTGTCCGCTTCAATTACATCAGGAGCGGTCCATTCATATGATTTTGTCATGAGAGATTTCTTTCTTTTAAGGTAGTTCAGATATTATTATGAAACAATATGTTACACTGGTGTTATTGCGCTTATAAGGCTCAGAATAATAAACTCTACCGCAACTTAAAACCTAATGCACAGATTGTATTCCAGCAACAGAAACAATGCTACGGTCCCTTTCATCCTCACGCCAAAAGTAAATAAGTTAAAATATTGATTTAAAAAGAATAAAATAGGAAAACACCGAAAAAATAAGGGGCAATAAAAAGAAGTCATAAAGCGGGTTTATCAGAAGAGCATAATCCAATAAATAATCAAATAAACACATTTTAATGTTTCGTTCCTTCAGCATTATATAAAACCAATCCTTCCTCTGTTCAATAAAGATACATGCAACAAGGATATCTTCTATTTTCATCTTAAAGAATTTCAATAAAAAATAAAAAACAATCAAGAAAATCAATCATTAATTTCTCTTTCTGTCTCATTCTGGTCGTTTTTGATCAAGGCAAAGAGAAGGCTCATAAGCCATTGATTACAAAGAAAATAGATATTTTTACCTTTATGATTTAATTCTTTTTAATTCAATAGCTTATAAATTAACTAAGAAACATTGAGCTGTGAAATCAAAATGTTACCCTCGTCATCCTTTCATTATATACTTCGCGATTTTTCTTGAAATACCTCCATATCCCTTCTTAGCTGCTTGACTGAGTCTTTTTTTCTACTAAAGTGGGAATGGAAGCTAATAGATACAGCATCAATTACAATTGAGTATAGCGAATGTAAATTCAACTTTTACTCATAGTTATGCAATTTGAATGCAAGAGGGATTTTTCGCATGGCAACAGGCACTGTTAAATGGTTTAACAACGCAAAAGGGTTTGGTTTTATCTGCCCAGATGAGGGCGAAGGGGATATTTTTGCTCACTATTCCACAATCCAAATGGATGGCTACCGAACACTTAAAGCAGGCCAAACAGTAAACTATGAAGTTCAAGAAGGAGCAAAAGGCTTTCATGCTAGCCAAATTGTTCCCGTTGAAAGCGAAGCAGTACAATAATCGGCTTTGTTTCTTATAACGAACACAAATGATCAAGAGCGAACTTTAGTTCGCTTTTTTTATTTATACCTGCTTTTCTTGCTTTCATTCATTTTTTCATCTGTTTTTTCGGCATCTCTTCTTTTTTACAGTTCGCATTTCCCGTAAAGTAAGCTCTTTTTTCGCGCAGATTCTTCCAAGATGCATTCCATTTTTTAAGGACATTCTGAGGGCGTAAAGCCCTTCCCGTTTTACTGAACATAAAACGGTCCAAAGTATGATCAAATTCTTGATTATCTCCTGCGTCTTGATAAATGATCCCCATCTGCTCAAAGGAGAATGATTTTTCAGCCTCATTGCCTATCACCGTAAATTGTTGCAATGTCGCCAACGCATTTTCATATTCACAATGCAGAATTTGTTCTTGTATGCCTCTTAATGGCACAGGCAAATCATACCCTGATGGTCCACTGCATCCAAATAACAACGCAAACCCTAAAAAAGTTGCACACGTTTTCATCGCCCTTCCTTTTATGTCCCTGTATTCAGCCCATTTTGGAATAAACAGGCCGACTCAATGTGTACCTTCAAATCTCTTATTCGTTGGCGCCTTTGAAAATAGTGGGTCTTTGTCCGTATATTGCAACCCTCCACAGAAGAGCGCCATCCGATGCCGCTTAGCGCATAAACGCCAGCGCAACCTAAATTGTCTTGGATAAGCCAACAAAATGAAAAACCGCCATAAGGCGGTTTCGTATTTCCATCGCTTCCCGGTTTTAAGGACGCCGACCTAATCTAAGAAATCCATTTTGTTCGAAAATAGCAACTTCCTTTCTTCTTCGCCCAAGTAATATCGGTTTATCATCATAAAACAAGAAATTCTTCCAATATTTCTTAAACATACTCCAGGACGTCTCGATCAAATTGTCTTTGCTGTAGCAAAAATACACAATTTGGTTTTCTTCCCAAGGGAAAAACGCAATAAAGGCCAAAGGCAAGCTCTCGTCTTCATCCCAAGGGATTTGCCAAGACATCTCTTGCTCCCAAAGATCCGAAACGGGCCATTCTCCTTTTTCAAAATGATCCGCTGTCGGGCTCTTTTTACTGATGTTTTCATTCCAGATTTGTGCGCTTCTTGATGCGTTCATTGGCTTTATTTTATCATGATCACAAAGGTCCAAAGGCATCGACTGGTGTGTGAAAATCCAGCGTCTTTTGTACTCATTAAAAGGGATATAATGCATAATTCTCTTCAATTTAGGGCGCAGGCCAAAATATTCACCCGCCGATAAACATATAGCCTTCACCGTGTACCGTTATAAACACTTGAGGCTCTTTCGGTACTGACTCTATCTTATTTCGTAAACGACGGACCAAGACATCCACGGTCCTGTCATTGGGTGCATCAACACGGTGCGTTAAAAGGTTTAGGAGTCGGTCTCGAGTGAGTACTTTATTTGGATTTACCGTAAAAGCCAAGAGCAATTCATATTCCGCTTTCGTCAGTGAGACCTGCCGATTGTCTTTTTTTAATCGACGTCTTGAAATATCAAAAGAGTATCCATTAAAATGGATAACGTGCATCTCCTTTATTGTCTCATTTTCACGCTGACTTAATTGACGATATGCGTTCAAGCGCCAAAATAAATTTTTAATCCGCACGAGAAGTTCTCTATGACAAATCGGTTTTGTCACATAATCATCCGCCCCCATTTCTAAACCCACAATCCGGTCAATGCTGTCCGTTTTTGAGCTCACAATAATGATCCCAATGTCCGATTGACTGCGAAGCTGACGCGTCAGTTGAAAACCGTCCTCTCCAGGTAAATCGATGTCGACTAAAACAAGATTGAACTCTTTTTTTTCTAATATGCTGTACATTTCGACACCATCCTGAGCTTCACTGACAATAAAGCCATTCTTCTTCAAATAGCTTGCAAGCAGGGTACGGGTCACGATTTCATCATCAACAATCAAAATAGTATTAAACAAAAATCACCTGTTCATAAGTTTTCACACGGGCGCATTTTAGCAGACTGCCTCGTAAGGAAACTGAAACTATCACAGTCTCAGTCAAGATGCCGCGAGAAGGATCACGCAGAGAAGGTGTATGGAAACATCCAGATCCCATTTTACAAACAATATTTAAATCATCCGATTACACCTTTCAACCAGATCAAGGTCATTGTTCCCTCTTAGGCTCTCAGTTTCATATTTTTTCATATTTTTTCTCTGTCTGTTTCTATGAATGCGTAACAGTATTCACATTCAAACGATATGATTTTGCCCAAAAATAAACCATCAAAACAGACAGTCACGGCCATGGTTCCACTTTTTCTTTTGATATAGAAACGTCACCCGCTGTCACTTCAAAAACAATATGGACATGCACATTTTTATGAAAAAAGACTTATTCACACGCATAAAACCCAGAAGCAAATATGGGGTCATCGCTTTGCTCTTCTGCGGGATCCTCATCGCTTTAACCGGTGTTGCTATAGGGACAAAAACCCTCGATTATTTTTCAACAAACGAGTTTTGCGTTTCCTGCCATACCATGCAGCAAAACTTTGAAGAATATAAACAAAGTATTCATTACAAAAACAGAACCGGTGTCCGTGCAGATTGTGCCGACTGCCATCAACCCAAAGATTTCGTAGGTAAAATTTGGAGAAAAATAGGGGCAACAAAAGATCTCTATCATCACTTCATTACAGGAAAAATCGACACGCCAGAAAAATTTGAAGCCAATCGACTCGAAATGGCCCAGAGCGTTTGGAAGAGGATGGAGGACGAAAATTATAAAACATGTACAACCTGCCATGCTTATGACGCCATGGATCACGCCAAACAATCGACACAAGCCAGTGTCGAGATGAAACAAGCCTCAAAAGAGAACTTGGCCTGCATTGAATGCCATAAGGGCATTGCGCATGAGCTCCCTAACATGGCCGGGGGATTCCGTAAAACATTCCAAACACTCAGTGCCTCAGCGAGCGTCCCTGATGATGCTAAAACATTGTATTCCCTTGAAGAAAAAGACCTCTACGCCACAAACGATCCGAATGGAAAGGAAAACGGTCAATTACTGCCTGCCTCTTCTGTTTCTGTGATTGAAGATCAAGGTGAGATGCTCAAAGTGCGCATTCAAGGCTGGATTGAAAGCAAAGGAAAAGGGCGCGTGATGACAGAATACATGGGCAAGCGTGTCTTTAAAGCCACTGTCCGTGATGAAGTGAAAGCCAGTGAAACCCTTATTTCAGAGGTCACAGATCCCCTGACGAACATTGCCTGGAAAGAAGTGGCCGTAGAAGCTTACATCACGAAAAGTGGCATGACAGACAGCCTTGAACCCATTTGGGAATACGCCTCAGAAATGTACGGCTCAACCTGTAACTCTTGCCACGCATCGCCGGATCCTGGGCACTTTACAGCCAACGGTTGGATCTCAAGCCTCAAAGCCATGAGCGCTTATTATCGCTTGAGTAAAACAGAAGAACGCACCTTACTCAAATACCTTCAAAACCACGGCAGCGATACTTCAACTACCGCCCCCCATTAAAGACGCTTAAAAATACATCAAGGCAGGAGTTCCACTCCTGCCCTTTGCAAATTTCAAAATAAAGAAGAAGGGCCACTCATGGCGACAAAAGAAAAACACCTTATAACTCGCCGCCGTTTTCTTTCAGGCGTATTAAGTGCCAGCGCAAGCGTGGCAATCGGAACCAGTTTATTGGCCCCTCGAAGCGCGATGGCGGACAGTGAAACAAACAAACCCTTTACCGGGGACGTGATCCACGGCTCTCATTGGGGGGCATTTCGCGCCAAAGTTGAAAATGGAATTTGGACGAAAACGGTTCCATTTGAAAAAGATCTCCATCCTACCAGCATGTTAGAGGGGCTTCGTGAAGTGGTCTATAATCCCTCTCGCGTAAAATACCCCATGATCCGTCTCGATTGGCTAAAACACAGTTACCTCTCTGATACAAAGCAACGTGGTGACAACCGTTTTGTACGTGTACCTTGGTCACAAGCACTTGATTTTTTTCATCATGAATTAGAACGCGTTCAAAACACCTACGGCCCAAGCGCCCTTTATTCGGGTCATTCAGGCTGGCAGTCCTGCGGTAAATTAAATACCGCAGGCACCATCATGCAACGGGCCATTGGCTTGCATGGCACCTCTCTTGCTAAAATGGGCGATTACTCCACAGGTTCAGCACAAGTTATCTTGCCTTACGTGGCAGGCGCCATGGAGGTGTATGAGCAACAAACATCTTGGCCTCTCGTTTTAAAGCACACCAAAAACATCATCATTTGGGGATCCGATCCGATTAAGAATTTGCAAGTCGGCTGGCTTATTCCTGATCACAGCGTATACGCCTATTACCAAGAGCTTGCAAAGAAAGTGGAAGCCGGTGAAATCAATGTGATCCACATTGATCCTGTCAAAAATGCCTCTTATAAGTTTTTTGGTGGAAAACAAATCCCCGTCAATCCACAGACTGACGTGCCTTTGATGCTGGCCATTGCTCACACTCTTTATACAGAAGAACGCTACAACAAAACCTTCTTAGCCGATTACACCACAGGATTTGATGAATTCCTTCCTTACCTTTTAGGCACCAAAGACGGGGTAGAGAAAACCCCCGAATGGGCTGCAAAAATCACAGGGATCAGCGCAGAAGAGATTCGAGAATTGGCCCTCACCATGGCAAGCGGTCGCACTCAAATCATGGGAGGCTGGTGTCTACAACGTATGCAGCACGGCGAACAATACGCCTGGATGATCGTGGTGCTTGCCGCCATGCTCGGTGAAATCGGTTTACCCGGTGGCGGTTTTGGTTTTGGCTGGCATTACAATGATGCAGGCACCGTGACCTCGGCGGGTCCTTTGATGTCTGGATTCAGCTCCGTCACGGGTGTTGAACCAATTCACAATGGAAGTTATAACGATTATTCAAAATATATTCCTGTCGCCCGCTTTGTCGAATGCATAGAAAACCCAGGAAAAACAATTGATTTTAATGGCCATAAAGTCACATTTCCTCTAATGAAAATGGCCATTTTTTGCGGTAACAATCCCTTCCATCACCATCAAGACCGCAATCGGATGATCAAGGCTTGGCGCAAACTTGAAACCGTCGTCAGCGTAGAACACCAATGGACGGCCACTTGCCGTTTTGCCGACATCGTTCTTCCTGCCACAACAACGTATGAACGCAATGACATAGAACAATTCGGAAACCACTCAAACAAAGGGATCATTGCGATGAAACAAATCGTTGAACCCCTGTTTGAAGCCAAAGACGATTTTGATATTTTCCGTGAACTTTGCACGCGCTTTGATCGTGAAGACGCTTTTACGGGTGGCAAAACAAAAATGCAATGGATTGAAGAAATTTACAATGGGGCGCGTTTACAAGGTCGTGGGATCGGCGTCAGAATGCCAAACTTCGTGAAATTTTGGACCGAAGAGCAATTTATCTCCTTTCCGGAAGGCTCAGAATGGGTACGCCACGCCGCCTTCCGTGATGAACCGGATCTTGAACCCCTCGGCACCCCCTCTGGATTGATTGAGATTTATTCAAAAACCATCGCCGATATGGGTTACAACGATTGCCAAGGGCACCCCATGTGGTTTGAAAAAATAGAACGCAGCCACGGTGGACCTCAATCCAAAATCTACCCTATCCACTTACAAAGCTGCCATCCCCAACACCGCCTGCATTCACAATTATGTTCCTCTGACGATTTCAGAAACACTTACACGGTTGCAGGACGTGAGCCTTGCTTTATAAATACAAACGATGCCAAAAATCGCGGCATTAAAACAGGAGACATTGTGCGTCTCTTTAATAAACGAGGACAAGTTTTAGCAGGTGCGGTCGTGACGGATGACTACAAATCAGGGGTGTGCCGTATTCATGAAGGGGCATGGTATTCTCCCTTAGAAGGCGGTCAACCGGGCACCCTGTGTACCTATGGGGATCCGAATGTATTGACCCTTGACATTGGGACCTCAAAATTAGCACAAGCCACATCAGCGCATACCGCGCTCGTTCAAATTGAAAAATACAAGGGCTCAATTAAAAAAGTAAGTGCCTTTCAAGGCCCTGTCGAAATTGATAGCATCAATCCTTTATTCCCAGCCATGAAACCGATATAAGCCCAGCACGCAAAAAAAAGGCAGCTTGGCTGCCTTTTTTTGTAAAGAAAATAAGATAAACTCATTCCAATCAAGTCAAACAACAGGGAATAATCATGCCTGAATTTATTGCTATTAACGAACAGCGCGCCGAATTTTACTGGTGGATGTCCTCCCTTTTTGCAAACGAGCTCACTCAAGACAACCTCAATGACTACCACAGCGATAAAATGCAAAAATATCTCGACATGCTCGCCATGACGGAAGAATTTGTCGCACCGATTAACGCATTCTCTCTCGCTCTTAAAAAACAACACGCACGCCTTGATGCCCAATTAGAGCTTGCGGCTGATTTTTGTGGTCTTTTTTTGAGCACACCAAAATCAGGGGCTTTGCCCTATGCCTCTATGTACATTGGTGTTTCTGGGCTTTTGAATGACAAACCTGCGCAAGAAATGGGCGAATGGTTAAATAAATACGCCATGCTTCCCCGAAAAGAATTTAACGAACCCTTCGATCATCTTGCCGTTCTTCTTGATTTTATGGGAAATCTCATTATCTTAGCGAACAAAGAAACAGAAGAAGAAAAACAAGAAGCCCTCATGCAGGAACAATTGGTTTTTTTAGAAAAAATGCTCATCTCTTGGCTGCCTTTATTTCAAAAAAGACTCACTGAAGTGGACTCATATGGATTTTATCGGGCGGCAGGTTTACTTTTATCCCAGTTTATTGCCCTTGATTGCCTTTTTCTTAAAGGTCAATAATCCATATATTATTCAATAAATGAGTCGATAAATCATCGATTTCTTTATCAAGAAAATCAATCTACTTTCGACATACTGTACCCAAAGGAAGTGAAGTTTGTGTAGGCTCAAAGCAAGTGACGCCCCTAATCATAGATGCCTATGTGATTGAGCCAAACGAGCATAGCCAACACCCACGCAGCGTCAAGGGAGACGGGCATATCCACACACCCCATTCGGTGTTTTTCAAGTCCTAAACAATTAAGAAGACAACAATGGCAACAATAAAAGACGTGGCAAGGCTGGCTGGCGTATCAACCACCACGGTATCGCACGTAATGAACAAAACACGTTTTGTCGCTGAGAACACAGCAAAAAAAGTCGCGGCCGCCGTGGATGAGCTTAATTATGCCCCTAGCGCCGTTGCGCGAAGCTTAAAATCAAATTCCACCCGTACGATTGGAATGCTGGTCACAAAATCAACCAATCAATTCTTTGCTCAAGTCATACATGGTGTGGAAGAATTTTGCTATTCACAAGGTTATTCGCTTATTTTGTGTAACACCGATGGCGATATTTCTAAACTCCATGATTATTTGCGTGTACTGACCGAAAGGCGTGTGGATGGACTTTTAATCATGTGTTCAGACTTACACCCTAAAAATGTGGCCTTATTACAAAAAAACAAGGAATTACCTCTTATCGTCATGGATTGGGGAGCCCAAGACCTGACAACGGACTGCATTCAAGACAACGCCAAAGAAGGCGGATACCTCGCAACCCAGCATTTCATTGAAAATGGGCACACAAAAATTGCCTGTATTACTGGGCCTTTAGAAAAACGAACATGCCAAATGCGTTTAGACGGTTTTAGAATGGCTTTAGCAGAAGCGGGCCTAGAGGAAACCCCTGATTGGATCATTGAAGCTGATTTTGAATGTGAAAGTGCAGTGAAGGCCGCTTTACAACTTTTAGAACAAAAAGAACGTCCCACAGCGGTGTTTTGTTTTAATGACACTATGGCATTGGCAGCCATCAGTGCTTTTAGAGAAGCAGGATTAAAAATCCCAGAAGACATCTCCATCATCGGCTACGACAACATAGAAATTGCGCCTTTCTTTTCTCCGCCACTCACAACGGTGCATCAGCCGAAAAACCGATTAGGGAAAACAGCGGTCAAACTCTTGCTGGAGCGCATTGCAAATAAAGAAAATCAACAAAGGATCTATGAACTCAAGCCCGAACTTATTTCGAGACAATCGGTCAAAAAAATAGAACAAAAATGATCAAACTCGCATTGCCACGGACACGTTGCAATGCACACTTTTATACCAGGTTATTTTTTATTCGATATTTATTTTTTGAATGCAATCTTTAAATTAGAAAATTAACGTCTTTTTAATGTTTAAAAACTGGAAACGCGTTAATTTATAATATTAACAATCCATTGTTCCTCTCTTTTTATTTCTTTTTTTTAATATGACCCAGCCCTCCTAAAGAGAATAATTATTTAATGGGTTTATTTAAATATATTGAATCGAATAAAATCTAGGAAGGTTATCACCATCCAAGTAAATCATTAATTAAATATCTTGCCAAAAGAATGAAAAAGAAAAAGGCCAGGATTTTCGCTCAGACGTAATACTGAATGAAAAATAAATAGCCTCGTTGTTCGTGATTTTATTTTCAATTCTATCGTCTAAGCCCTTAATTCTTGGAGAAGGTCAAAAGCATGAGGCTCTACCTTTTTGTCACGCAAGCATTCAAATATTTACTTTTGTGATATTAGAACAACCTCATTTCACTGTACATCAAGCAACTGGAATGATAAACGGTCTCAGGCTCTTTCAACTAAATGAGATCCTGTATAATTAAGCAATGATATTGAAAAGCCTCGCGTTAAGAAACAATTCAATATAATTTAACTTGGAGAAATTCTCTGTCTGTTTGAAATTGCGCGATATGTACGCGTGTCATTTCTCTTAACGTACTGAGTTCCAATTCATCTAGCGCATAAGGAAGTGTAATATTCAGCTCTCTCACTTTTTCTTTGCGCGCTTCATTGATCAAGGTTGTTAAATTAGCAACATCACTGCAAATGCAAGAAAGAGAACGATACACTTTTTGAGTGAAGTTCTCATTTGAGCAAGAGGAAATCGATGACGTCGGTGAACGACTCAAAAATTGGGCGAGGCTATCAATTACAAAAGTTTGAAAGCTCCAATCAAGATCACGAGGTTTACAAAGAAAATCTGTATAATCGAAATGTAAGACGCGTGCTTTAGTGCCTTCTTCTAACCTATCTAAGTAACTAACCATATCAACCCCCATTTTTTGATTTTATTCTTCTCATTTGCACAAAAAAACAGCGAAACACGACTGTATGTGACTCTAAAACGATGAATCCAAGATCTTAACAGTACCAGAAACCTGACGTTGGATGTCTACTTTTTTTGACAGTCTAGGTTTCTAATCATTCTTAAATACACTCTTTTAACACGCATTCAAAATATATCCAGACTTTGGTACATGAAAAGACCAGAATTCCGTCAGCGGCGCCAATTATATGACACTTTTCTTCGGAACAATACACATATTAAAAAAAACAAACGAATTAAAATAGCGTCTGTAATTGTATCCAAATGGTTAACCAATTATGTTTAATGAACAACTATTTATATCTATTTTGAATGTTATTGTTTGAATGTAAATCACGTTTCGCTTTCACTTTTCCCCTTTTGATAAACAGAAGGTTTTAAACCTAAAGCCCCCCGATTCTCAAAAAAATGCGCCCTTCCCTTTTTATAAATAACACGATACGAGGCCTATTTCAGAGCGCTTCAACCCCAGTAAGAACGGGCATTTTATTCAATAAAAACAAAGAGGTAAAAAAAGCATCCGCTTTACTTTCTCGCGTGTAGTCTGACGAGAAAACCCCACTTTACTTCCTTCAAACAGACTTTTTAATTAGGTTGAATAGGCTCTTTATTACTTCAAAAATCCTCTTTCTTTTTAAAAATCCCCTTCAAATTGGATGGTTTTTTCTCGTTCACAAATATTCACACAAAAAATGAATATATAACTTAAAGCCATATATTTGATTAAATTTAAAGGAAGTGAAACTTACATCACTAAAATAAAAAACGAATCACTCACCCTGAAAATGAAATCAAAATAATAATTCCCCCATTTAGATCCTCTGTTTTTCCAAATATTTCATTCTCCCTGTCTCTTTGAGGTTATCACCCTAAAAATCCAAGAAAATACATTTAAAAAGGGTGTTTTTGCATACAAAAATGGACAAACCTTGAAAATGAAAAAAGAGGATGTCTTCATTGGGTCTTTTTAAAGCGTCACATCAAGCGATTGAAATAATTGATTTTTTTAATATTTTCGTTTTGAAATAATGTTAAATGAAAAGAAAAATGGACAAGTTAAGGCATTCGAAACCCTTGAATCACGGCGCACACTGAACCAAAACAATCTGAAACAATCTAAGGCAATGTGTGCCTGTTTTTTGGCGCCCAATGAAAAAAGACGCTAAAA
>CAMRDW010000032.1 GCA_947041315.1 uncultured Enterovibrio sp. | reverse complement strand
ATCGAATCATCAAATCATCAGATATAAGCCATGATTTCACCTTTTTCTTTGTCATTTACGCGAAGAAAGAGACCTTTTTGTATAAAACATGCTTTTCCATTCTTTCTCCTTATTATCTGATATGACTAAGATATTTATATCAAATAATGAATGGATTTTTGGCATGTTATTAAAAGATCTTTCGGCTTTATCCAGCCCTCTTAATGATCAGCAAATTATTCAAGCTCAAAAACTGGTAGAAGATCTTTCTTCCGTTCAGCTTGCTTGGATCAGTGGGTATTTTTGGGGGATAAGTCAATCACCTGAAAAAGGTGAAAGTGCCTCTCAACCCGTCTTAAAGCATGCTCCGAAAAAGCTTTGTATTATCTACGCATCCCAAACGGGTAATGTAAAAGAATTGGCGAAATCACTGCAAAATAAATCCAAAGCACAAGGTTTTGATGTTTCACTTTTCAGTGCAGAAGAATACAAACCGCGTCAGTTATCAAACGAATCCTATGTGATCATTCTAACGGCAACGCATGGCGAAGGAGAGCCGCCAGATGATGCTTTGTCGCTTCATGAATTTTTACAATCGAAAAAGGCCTCAAGGCTTGATAAATTAAATTATGCCGTTTTAGGTTTGGGAGACTCAAGCTATGCGTATTTTTGTCAAACAGCTAAAGATTTTGATGGTTTTCTTGAAAATCTAGGTGCAAAAGCCATTTTGCCTCGCCTTGATTGCGATGTCGATTATGAGCACAAAGCGCAGACGTGGTGCAATTCACTTTTACTTGAATTAAGTGCTGATCTTAATGAGCCAGAAAGGGATGTCGTGGTTCCTCTGCATATAAAAAAACTCGACTCTCCTTCGACCTATAACAAGAAAAACCCATTTCATGCAAATTTGATTGAAAGTCAAAAAATAACAGGCCGTGATTCGAGCAAAGACGTTCGGCATGTTGAAATTGATTTATCGGGTTCAGGATTAACCTATACACCGGGAGACGCCCTTGGGGTGTATTACCAAAATGACCCTCTCCTTGTTGACGAAATATTAAAAGAGGTTGGATTGACGGGGGATGAAATGATTGAATCTGACGAGGCTTCTCTTTCTTTGCGAAAGGCGCTAACAGACAAATATTGTATTACCGCATCCAATCCGCAACAGGTTTTGGCTTACGCCAATATGTCTCAATGTGAAAAATTACTCACCCTCTCAAAAGAAAAAGAATTATTGCGTAACTATGCCAATAACACGCCTTTTATTGCGCTTTTAAATGAGAAAAAAATGCCGCTTTCTCCTTCAAAATTAATAGGGTTACTTCGAAAAATGACACCGCGCTTTTATTCGATAGCATCCAGTCAAAAAGAGGTGGGAGAAGAGGCTCATCTTACTGTTGGCTTGTTGGCCTTTCAAAAGGAGAGCCATTGGCGATATGGCGGCGCTTCAAACTTTCTTTCTCGGGGGCTTTCGGAAGGGGAGAGTCTAAGGGTTTTTATTGATAAGAATGCGAATTTCAGACTTCCAGAAGAAGATACGGCCCCTTTAATCATGATAGGTCCAGGGACGGGCATCGCGCCTTTTCGCGCTTTTATGCAAGAGCGTGAAGCCCGTGATGCAAAAGGAAAAAACTGGCTTTTCTTTGGTGATCGCACTTTTTCACAAGATTTTCTTTATCAAGTGGAATGGCAAAAATACCTTAAAGAGGGATTATTGACCCGAATTGATTTGGCTTTTAGCCGAGATCAAGCTGAAAAAAAATATGTTCAACACCGAATCATCGAGCAAGGAGAGACACTTTGGGCTTGGTTGCAAGAGGGGGCTTATATCTATGTCTGTGGAGACAGAACCCACATGGCAAAAGATGTCAATGAGGCTTTCATTACGCTCGTGAAAAAGCATGGGAAAAAGACACGCGAAGAAGCAGAAGAGTATCTTCGTGAACTTCGAAAAGCGAAACGTTATCAGAAGGATGTGTATTAATGAGCAAGAAAGAGCAGACAAATAAAGAACAAAGTGCCCCCTTATCTGATAACGAACGTCTTAAAAAAGAAAGTCATTTCCTTCGTGGCACAATAGAGCAAGATCTTCTCAACCCACTTACGGGCGGTTTTAGTGCGGATAACTTTCAACTCATACGTTTTCACGGTATGTATCAGCAAGACGACCGAGATATTCGAGCTGAGCGTCAAAAGCAAAAACTGGAACCCTTGCACAATGTGATGTTAAGAGCGCGGATGCCTGGTGGGGTGATCACCCCCAAACAATGGTTAGGCATTGATAGGTTTGCAACGGAACACACCCTCTATGGAAGTATTCGCTTAACAACCCGACAAACTTTTCAGTTTCATGGGGTTTTAAAGCCAAACATTAAAGAGATGCACAAAGCCTTGAATAAAATGGGTATCGACTCCATTGCGACCGCAGGCGATGTTAACCGTAATGTGCTTTGTACTTCCAACCCTTTTGAGTCGACATTGCATCAAGAAGCTTATGAATGGGCGAAAAAAATCAGCGAGCATCTTTTGCCAAAAACGCGCGCTTACGCCGAAATATGGCTAGACGGTGAAAAAATTGAGGGGCATCAAGACGAAGAACCCATTTTAGGGCCTGAATATTTGCCCCGTAAATTCAAGACAACGGTGGCGATCCCCCCTCAAAATGATGTGGATGTACATGCCAACGATTTGAATTTTGTGGCAATTGCAGACGAGGGGAGATTGGTTGGTTTTAACGTTTTAGTGGGGGGCGGTCTTGCGATGACGTATGGGGACCTCAGCACTTACCCACGAAAAGCCGACGAATTTGGTTTCATTTCATTGGATAAAACCTTGGATGTTGCGGCGGCGGTCGTTGGGACTCAGCGAGATTGGGGAAACCGTTCAAACAGGAAAAATGCGAAAACAAAATACACCCTCGATAGAGTGGGTGTGGATGTATTTAAAAAAGAAGTTGAAAAAAGAGCCAGGATCCTTTTTGAACCCATACGGCCCTATGTTTTTTCGATGCGTGGAGACCGAATTGGCTGGAGCTCAGGGATTGACGGGAAACATCATCTGACTCTTTTTATTGAAAATGGACGCTTATTGGATTACCCAGAAAAACCCTTAAAAACAGGCATGGCACAGATTGCGATGATCCATCAAGGTGACTTTCGCATGACAGCAAACCAAAACATCATTGTTGCAGGTGTGCCTTTTTCTGAGATAAGTAAAATTGAAGAGATCGCCAGAAAACATGGCCTTATGGATGAGAAGATCAGCCCTTTGAGAAAAAATTCAATGGCGTGTGTTTCTTTTCCGACCTGCCCTCTTGCCATGGCCGAAGCCGAGCGCTTTTTACCCGCTTTTGTCAGCTTGGTTGAAGAGATATTAAAGAAATACGCTTTAGAAAATGAACCGATCATTTTACGGGTGACGGGATGCCCTAACGGTTGCGCTCGCGCCATGCTGGCTGAGATCGGTCTTGTAGGTAAAGGGGTTTCTCGCTATAACCTTTATCTTGGCGGGAATAAAGAAGGCACACGCGTTCCCAAGCTCTTTAAAGAAAATATCACAGACAAAGAGATTTTAAATGAAATAGACACCTTGGTTGCGCGCTGGGCAAAAGAGCGTCATCCCGAAGAAGGTTTTGGTGATTTTGTGATCAGAGTGGGCGTGGTTGCGGAGGTGAAAATATCGAAGAGGGATTTTTATGCCTAAAATCCAGCGGGCTCAATTTTCTCATTTTGGTAAATCACAACTTATTTTAAAATTTGCAGCCATGAACGCCCATTTAGAAACCTTGTCGGTCAAAGAACGTCTTCATTGGGCTTTTGAACATCTTGAAGGGGCGTTTGTTTTGTCTTCAAGCTTTGGAATACAGTCGGCGGTGATGCTGCATCTTTTAGTACAAGAAAAGCCTGATATTCCTGTGATATTGACCGATACCGGGTATTTGTTCCCTGAAACATATCGTTTTATTGATGAGTTAACGCAGCGTTTTTCCCTTAATTTACATGTTTATCGTGCAGCGCACACGCCCGCATGGCAAGAGGCCAAATACGGAAAATTATGGGAGCAGGGGGTTGAAGGGCTTGAGCGGTACAATCAAATGAATAAAGTGGATCCCATGAAGCGTGCTTTTGATCAATTAAAGGTGGGCACTTGGTTTTCAGGACTTCGTCGCGATCAATCACGCTCACGTAAAAGCTTGCCCATTCTTCATATGCAAAATGGCATTTTTAAATTTCTCCCTTTGGTTGATTGGGATCAGCAAGATATAAATGACTATTTAAAAATGCATTCTCTTCCTTTTCATCCGCTTAAAGAACAAGGTTATGTGTCTGTGGGAGATATGCACACGACCCGTAAATTAGAAGAAGGAATGATGGAAGAAGAAACGCGTTTTTTTGGGTTAAAGCGAGAGTGTGGCCTTCATGAGGATGACATGACGCACGGGGGAGGAATTTAAAAAGTCAGTGAACCGAAAGGCCAAACAGGGTGTTTTTCAGGGCGCGTCTTTTGATTCACTGACTTTTTGTGTTTTGCTTATAAAATATCGAGCAACTCAACTTCAAATATTAAGCTTGCGTATGGCGGAATTGAAGCCCCCGCGCCGCGCTCACCATAAGCAAGAGTATGTGGAATGAATAATTTCCATTTTGAGCCAACAGGCATCATTTGCAACGCTTCAACCCAGCCTTTAATCACCCCTGTAACAGGAAACTCTGCGGGTTGATTGCGATTGACTGAACTATCAAAAACAGTGCCATCAGGCAAGGTGCCGTGGTAATGAACACGTACTTGTTTATCGCTTGTCGGAGTCTCACCTTCCCCTTTGCACATGACTTCATATTGAAGGCCTGAATCGGTGACGAACACCTCTTCACGTTTGGCATTTTCTGTTAAAAAGGCTTCTCCTTCTTTTGCTGCCAATTTTGCTCTTTCTGTATGACGTTGTTCCGCTTTTTCGTGTAGATCACGTAATGCGTTATTGATTTGATCTATTTCAATTTCAGGCATATTGCCAGCGAGTGCAGTTGTGATACCCTTCGCAATAGCCTCGATATTAAGACCTTCTAGGCCACTTTCGGCTAATTGTTGGCCCATTTGTAAACCGATGCCGTAGCTTGCTTTTTCTTCTACAGAGTTCAGTGTGATTTCTGACATGTTTATCTCTATGTGTGTGTTGATTTCTGTTTGGAAGAATAACAGTTAGATCGTGCTTGTGACAGAGCAGGTGTGGGCTTAAATATGAAAAAAAGTTCAGAAATACAGTAATGTGCGTATCGAATCGTTAATTTTATTTTGATAAAGCCTGTTTTGTTTTTGAAGCTTGGATCATATACCCAAGACACTTGAAGTTGCGCGCCTGCGGCAAGTGAGTGAAGTTCCTGAGCATCGATGGGCTCTGTGATGGGGCTGAATGAGCGTAGCTAACACCCGGCAGGTTCAAAAGCGACGGGTATAACTTATAAAAAAGGCCCTAAGAACTAAATTGGGAGTGATGATGACCTTTAAAGGAAGGCCTGAACAAAAAAACGTACTTAAAATGTCCCGTTTGGACAGAGTAGTCACACTGTTTGATCAATTTGTTTTCTTGCTAAAGTTCTTGTTTGTTCTAGGAAAGAAGCATTGGCATGCTTTACCAAAACCCCATCGAGTGGGGATTTCTGTGCTTGGGGGATGCCTATTTTTGCTCATCGTATGGCCAAATAATCACTCGAGCCCAACCTCAGAAACGCAATATTATCAAGACGAGGAGATACACACAGAAGATGTTGATCTTGAAGATGAGGATGATTTTGAGCCTTCTTTATTAAAAGAAGACGAAAAACCAACGCCTGATCAAAATGAAGAATATGTCGCAGAGCCTGAAGAAAGTAAAGAGCTTGCTTGGGTTAGCCATAGAGTGGCTCCTGGAGATACTTTGGCTGGAATATTTCGTGCTCAAAATTTGCCTTTGCCTGATCTGTATGCGATCACGGCCATTGAAGGGAAAGAGAAGCCGCTGAGCCATATTCAACCAGGACAGCAGCTTCGATTTAAACGTAATTTAGAAGGAAAAATAGACAAGCTTCATATTGAAACACAAGACAAAATGCAGGTTATTTTTTCTCGTTTACCTGATGGACGTTTTGTGCGCCAGTGATCGATTTATGGTTTCACCTGTAGGTTGAGGAGGGATGGCCCTTCGCTTGTTTTGCGCTGCATTTCAATGTGTGGGATCCCATCCTCAATGTATTTTTCTGAAATTTCAATAAAGCCATATTGGCAATAAAAATGGCTTAAATGATATTGAGCGCCAATGGTGACGCAAGAAGGCGATTGTTTTTCGTCAATGTGCGCGAGGGCGCGTTTTATCAATTCATGGCCTAATCCATCTCCTCGAGCGGTACTGGGGATGACGACGCGACCAATGCTTTTTTCAGGGAAAGTAAGACCTTCAGGGAGAATACGCGCATAAGCCGAAAGCGTGTCGTTTTGATAACAAAGAAGATGCTCTGTTTGTGGATGGGTGTCATGTCCATCGAGATCAGAATATGCACAATTTTGTTCCACCACAAAGACATCGGCACGCAGTTGAAGTAGGTCATAAAGCTGTTGGTTAGACAATTGTTCAAATTTCAAGATATACCATTGCATGCATTTATTTCCTTCTTATTTAAAACCCATCAAAAAGAAAGAGACATTCTTTCTTCTTGATTTTCGGTCTGGGTTATTTTTTGTTATTTTCGGTTAAATCTATTTGATATAAAGAAAATCCAATAGCGTCATTTCCTGTCTTTTTCATTGGGTATTGGCCCCGCTCTTTGATGAATTGAGCTGCTTTTTCTGTGGGGGACGTTTCGAAAAAGACATTGAGTTCTTTGTTGCCTTTTATGGGTGAAAAAGACCAGTTGTTGTCTGCTGTTGGGCTGATTTGGCCTTTTTCTTTTGTAATGCGCGAGATATAGCTTGAAACAATGGCGCGGATTTCATCTGGTGCGCTAAAAGCAATGTTCTTTTCACCTGTACCTGGAAATAATCCAAGATAGGCGCGGTAATTGTTGGTTGCGATTAAAAAGGTTTGGGCGCTCTCAATAGGTTTTGATTTAAAAGTGAGTTGTTTGATACGCTCAGATTTTGGATTGATGAGTTTGCATTCACTGTCATAACGCGCGGCTTGAGTGAGATCAATTTCGTAATTCACCCCATCAATCACATCGAAATTGTAGGTTCTAAAGCCCTCCCAATTGATTAAAGCTTGTGGCGTTTTAAGCTTGGGGTTAATTTGGTTAAATTGTCCTGCGCTGCATTCGAGCCATTCTTTGACGTCTTTGCCATTGATTTTTAAAGCAACCAAGGTATTTGGATATAAGTAAAGGTCGGCGGCATTACGAAAGCTGAGGATGCCGGATTCAACTTCGGTATAATTTTGAGGATCATTTTTACGGCCTCCTGTTTTAAAAGGAGCGGCAGCTGATAAAATCGGCAGTCCTTCAAGAGCGGGATCCCCTTGAATTAAGCGTTCAACGTACTCTTTTTGCGCTAAATTCACAATTTGAATGGTGGGATCATCTTGAATGAGCGCGAGAAAGCTGTACATCACATCATCCGCTTTTCCTATTGGTTGATTTACAAATGTACGGGTGTCTTTGTGTGTTTTTTCCAGTGCCGTCGTTATCGCCTTATCGGGTATTGCGAGCGATTTTTCTTGAAAAATAGGGCGAGCTTCTGTTTGAATCGGGGTGACAACCCATTGATTGTCTTTTTTATCTAACTGTAAATCCATGATCCCGACATGGCTTCCCCATCGACCGGGCATGACCGCTGCGATCCCTTTAATGGTTCCTTTTTGTGTGTCGATGCCTTGGATATTCTCAAAATCTTTGCTTGGAAATACGGCGTGTGAATGACCGAATGCAATGGCATCAATCCCTTTAACATCCGCCAAGTAATACACCGAATTTTCAGCCATTAATTGGTATTTATTCTGAGAAATACCTGAATGTGGAATGGCGATAATGACATCAGCTCCTTTTGCTTTCATTTCGGGTATTAATTTTTCTGCCGTTTCTTTGATGTCTTTGGCGAAGATTTTTCCTTCAAGATTTTTTTTATCCCAGACCATGATTTGTGGTGGTACAAAACCGATATATCCGACATGCACTGTGTGTGTTTTGCCTTCGGTGTCTGTCATGGTTTGGGGTTGAATGAGATAAGGTTGAAAGGCGTGTTTTCCTGTTTTTACATCAAAAACATTGGCTGAAATATAAGGAAATGCGGCTCCTTTGAGTGTGCGTTGAAGAAAATCAAGCCCGTAATTGAATTCATGATTGCCTAAGTTACCCACATTGTATTGAAGGGTATTCATGGCCAAATAAACAGGATGAATTTCTCCTTCCTCAATGCCTTTTTGGGCGATGTAATCTCCCATTGGACTTCCTTGGATAAGATCTCCGTTATCAAGAAGGACGCTGTTTTTAGCTTCTTTTTGCGCGGCTTTAACCAAGGTGGCTGTGCGCACTAATCCTATCGCCTCACTGGGTTTGTCTTTGTAATAGTCATAATCAAGAATATTGCTGTGTATGTCTGTTGTTTCAATGACGCGCAATTGGATAGTTTCAGAAACAGCAGGATGTGCAAGAAAAAGCAATTGAATAAAAAAGGCGATGGGTTTTCGTGTGAATTTCATGAAGGTCTCCGAAGAATTAAAACGTGTATACCCGTCTCCTTTGAAGCGGCGTGGGTGTTGGCGATGCTCGCAGCGCCCAATCACATAGTCTCTCTATGCAGAGGGGGTTCACTTGCTTGCCGACACGCATCTTCAATTACTTTGGGTATACAGATCGCGTTTTATTGTTTTTTATACTTATTTTTATGAGAAATATTTATTTTTAACCAAAAAGAAAAGGGCTTGTATCATACTCTTTTTGTGGTTGAATTCTTCAGGTTTACTCAGTCAAATCGTTTTAATAATAAGGCGTTATACCCATCTCCTTTGACGCTGCGTGGATGTTGGCTTGGCTCGCTGCGCTCTATTGCATAGTGAATCTATGCTTAGGCGCTTCACTTGCTTGGCCCAAGCGCGCATCTTTACGTGTCTTGGGTATATACCCATCGCCTTTGACGTTGTCGGAGGGAAGCCTTATCAATAAAAGATGGATGCTCAGAGGCTTTTCGTTTTTGCGCCCAACTGCAACGTCAAATATCTTGAGTAAAGATATTTCTCTTTTGACAGCAAATAAAACGAAAAGTTATGAAAAATAGTTTTTTAGAATTACAGGTTATATCTTAAATCCCCCTATAGTCATCACAAAGGATAATGAGGGTGTGCAAAATGGATTATTTGCCGATTTTCGCCAAGCTTGAGGCCTTGCCTTGCTTGGTTATTGGGGGCGGGGACGTCGCTTGGCGAAAAATACGGATGTTAAAAAAAGCAGGGGCGAGCGTGTCTATTGTGGCTTTTGATCTTGTTCCCTCTATTCAGGCGGCTGTTGAAAAAGGGGAGCTTGTATGGCGCAAAGAAGCGTTTATTCCTGAACATCTTAATGGGATGTTTTTGGTGATCGCCGCAACCGATGATCCATTGATTAATGAGAGTGTTTTAAAGGCTGGAAATGCACGGCAAATTTTTGTCAATGTGGTCGATGATACCTCGAAATCTTCTTTTATTGTTCCTTCCATTGTTGACCGTAACCCCCTTGTTATCGCGATTTCATCTTCAGGAAAAGCCCCCGTATTAGCGCGTTTAGTGCGTGAAAAATTTGAAAGCCTTATCCCTTCACATTTTGGGCGTTTAGCCCTGCTTGCGGGGGAATTTCGACAAAGATTAAAATCTAAAATGATCTCTCATTCTGGGCGTCGGACATTTTGGGAAACCGCCTTTCATGGTCGATTTAATACCTTGGTTGCGCAAGGCGATGAAAAGGGCGCAAACGCTGAATTAGAGCGTTTAAGTGAAGATCATGCGCAAGGCTCTCTTTTTTTACAAGGCGAAGTGGCCTTGATTGGAGCAGGACCCGGCTCTGCCGGTTTGCTTACATTGCGAGGCTTGCAATTGATGCAAGAAGCGGATGTGGTGCTTTATGACGCACTGGTTTCTGATGAAATTCTCGAGCTTTGTCGTCGTGATGCAAGCCTGATTTGTGTTGGAAAACGCGCCGCTTCTCACTGTATTTCCCAAAACACAATTAATGAACAACTGGTCACTTTGGCACGAGAAGGAAAGCGGGTGGTGCGCCTTAAAGGGGGAGACCCTTTTATGTTTGGACGGGGCGGTGAAGAGCTGCAAGCCTTAAAAAAATGCGGTATTCCTTTTCAAGTGGTCCCCGGGATCACCGCAGGTTTAGGAGGCTGCGCTTATGCTGGTATTCCTTTGACGCACCGAGATTTTGCTCAAACAGCCATTTTTATTACAGGGCATCTAAAACAAGACGACACCAGTTTGCGTTGGAAAACCTTGGCGCGCAAAGATCAAACCTTGGTTATTTATATGGGCGTGATGAAAAGTGCCTATATCCAACAACAACTGATATTGCATGGACGGGATCCTAACACCCCTGTCGCTATCATAGAAAAAGCCACCCTTTGTGATCAGAAAATCTACAAAGGGGCACTGAGTGAATTGGCGTGCTTGGCTGAGGGAGTTCATTCTCCTGCATTAATTGTTCTTGGTGAAGTGGTTCAACTTGCAGAGCAGCTGAGTTGGTTTGGACATTCTTCATCCCACACACACGAGCATGCTTATGTTCCTTTCGAGTAAGAAGAGAAGAGAAAATGCAAATAAAGACACCGACTTGTTTAAAACAACTTGAAGCCGAAAGTATCCACATTATTCGCGAAGTAGCGGCAGAATTTGATAACCCTGTGATGATGTATTCCATTGGAAAAGACAGTTCCGTGATGCTGCATTTGGCACGTAAAGCCTTTTATCCTGGAAAAATCCCGTTTCCCTTATTGCACATTGATACCAGCTGGAAATTTAAAGAAATGATCCAGTTTCGGGATGAAACGGCGAAAAAATATGGTTTTGAATTGCTCATACATAAAAACGCACAAGGTTTAGCGCAAGGCATTAATCCTTTTGATTATGCGTCTTCTAAATACACAGACATTATGAAAACCCAAGCCTTAAAACAGGCTTTGAGCCTGTATGGTTTTGATGCTGCGTTTGGTGGGGCGAGGCGAGACGAGGAAAAAAGCCGAGCTAAAGAGCGGGTTTATAGTTTTCGCGATAAGAACCACCGCTGGGATCCAAAAAATCAGCGTCCAGAGCTTTGGCATACCTATAACGGTCAATTGGATAAAGGAGAAAGTATTCGAGTTTTCCCTTTGTCCAATTGGACAGAGCTTGATATCTGGCAATACATCTATCTCGAAGGCATTGAGATTGTTCCTTTGTATTTGGCCAAAGAGCGTCCTGTGCTTGAGCGTGATGGGGTTTTGATCATGGTTGACGATGCGCGTGTGAGCTTGCGTGAGGGAGAAAAAATTGAAAATAGAAGTATTCGTTTTAGAACCTTGGGTTGTTACCCACTCACGGGAGCGGTGGAGTCAAAAGCCAGTACATTGCCAGAGATCATTGAAGAAATGTTGTTGGCAACCTCCAGTGAACGTCAAGGGCGTTTGATTGATCATGATCAATCAGGATCCATGGAGTTGAAAAAACGTCAGGGTTATTTTTAAAGGAATAAAAATGAACAGAGTGATTGAAGATCAAGTCAGCGAACTGGGTATTGAAGGGTATTTAGAAGAGCATGAGAATAAATCTTTGCTTCGATTTTTAACCTGTGGCTCTGTCGATGATGGAAAAAGCACCCTGATTGGGCGTTTGCTGCATGATACGCACCAAATATATGAAGATCAGTTGGCGGCGGTGCATCGTGACAGCCAAAAAGTCGGTACGACAGGTGAAAAACCTGATTTAGCCTTGTTGGTCGATGGACTCCAAGCAGAGCGAGAGCAAGGGATCACCATTGATGTTGCCTATCGGTATTTCTCAACGAAGAAACGAAAATTTATTATTGCAGATACGCCAGGGCATGAGCAGTACACGAGAAACATGGCGACAGGGGCCTCAACCTGCTCGTTGGCCATTATTTTGATGGATGCAAGAAAAGGGGTTTTAGATCAAACGCGTCGTCATTCCTATATCGGGAGCCTTCTTGGGATCCGCCATTTTGTGGTCGCGGTGAATAAAATGGATTTGGTCGGTTTTAAGGCTGCTTCTTTTGAGAGCATTAAAAAAGAATACCTTGAATTTTCTCAGAAATTGAATCCAGACATTGATATTCAATTTGTTCCTTTGTCTGCTCTTGAAGGAGACAATGTGGTGAAGCCCAGTGAGAACATGCCTTGGTATGAAGGTGATACCTTATTGAGCATGCTTGAAACATCGGACGTGCAAGGAAAAAAGACAAGCGGTGTTTTTCGTTTTCCGGTTCAGTATGTGAACCGTCCTCATCTTGATTTTCGTGGTTTTTCAGGAACGATCGCAAACGGCTTGATAAAGCCTGGAGATGAAATAAAAGTGCTTCCTTCGGGTAAAATATCGACCGTGGAACGCATTGTCACTTTTGATGGCGATTTAGAATGCGCTCAAGCAGGGCAGGCTGTGACTTTAACCTTAAAAGATGAAATTGACATCAGTCGGGGTGATTTAATTGTTTCGGCGTTAGAGGATCACAGCGCCAGAAATATATTTGCGGCGAAAATTGTTTGGATGGCGGAGTCACCACTGGAAATCGGCTCTCAATATGACATTAAAATTGCGGGGAAAAAGACGGTAGGCACAGTGACGGACATTTCTTATCAGGTGGACATCAATTCTTTAGACACATTCGAAAGTGAACGCGTGCCTATTAATGGGATTGCTGAATGCGTTCTTCAATTGAATGAGCCGGTTCCTTTAGATTTGTATCAAGACTGTCCGGATACCGGAGGATTTATTTTGATTGACAGATTGAGCAACAGTACGGTCGGCGCTGGCATGATCAATGCCTTTTTTGAAGTGGAAAATACCCTTTTAGAAAACAAGATAACGCCCTTTGAATTAGAATTAAACGCTTTGATTATAAAGCATTTTCCACATTGGAATGCACGCGATATCAGTCTGTTATAAAAGGGGCGTTTATGGGCTGGGATGCGTTTTTAATTTCCTGTCTTTTGCTGGGGATTGTGGCAGGTTTGCTTTTTACCAAGCTAAAACCCGCCATTTTATTTGGTGGCGCTGCGTTTATCGCTTTTCAGTTAGGCCTGATAACGCTTGATGCTTTGGCTGAAAATTTCACTAACCGCTCTTTATTGACACTGGTGCTTTTGATCTTGCTTTCCACCGCGTTAGAAAAAACACGTTTAGTGGGCTGGGTAAGCGGACAACTTGCAACGGGAAGTTTGGGGCTTGTGGTTACAAAATTGGCTCTGTCTACGGCTTTTTTGAGTTCTTTGACCAACAATACGGCGGTGGTGGTTTCTTTAATTGGAGCCGTCAAACGTAATCGCCGTTATGCCCCTTCACGTTTATTAATCCCCTTGTCTTATGCAGCCATTTTAGGGGGGACGCTCACCTTGATTGGCACTTCAACCAATTTGATCATCAACAGCTTCGTTGAAAGTATGGGAATGGAAAGCCTTGGTTTTTTTGCGCCCTCTCCGATTGGTTTGGCGGTGCTGGCAGGAGGGCTATTCGTGATTATTTCTCTTTGTTATTTATTGCCAGATTATGACATTAAAGATGAAGACAATTTGCCTTACGTATTAGAGGCCGTGGTTGTTCCTGGTTCTCCTTTAGCAGGGCAAACCGTGTCTGAAAATGCCTTACGGGCTTTGCGTCGATTGTATTTGGCTGAAATATTAAGAGACGGCGAAATCATTGCACCAGTCTGTCCTGATACGGTTCTTCGAGAGGGGGATAAGCTGCAATTTTGCGGTGATGTTGAAAGTGTGGCGACCTTGCAGGAAATAGCCGGTTTGGCTCTTTTTGGGCAGCACCATATCAATGGACAAAATTTGCTTGAAGTGGTCGTAAGCCAGAGTGCATCGATATTAGGGAAGAACCTAAAAGAGGCACGATTTCGTGAAAATTTTAATGCTGTGGTTGTGGCCATTCGACGAGGGCACGAAAAGCTTGAAGGAGGCTTGGGTAATATCGAGCTGCTTGCGGGTGATACTTTGGTACTCGTGCCCGGTAAGGGCTTTATTTCTTTAAAGAAATCTTTTGAACGTGAATTTGTTTTTATCAATGATTTGGAATCAAGTGCGCGACTCGATGGGGCGCTGAGTTTTTGGGTTTTAGGCGGTTTTTGTGGGGTCATTGCTCTTTCTTTGCTTGAGTGGCTTCCTTTGTTTAAGGGGCTTTCAATTTATTTGGTGCTTTTATTGTTGACGGGTGTCGTGAGCCTTAATCAAGTGAAACGCCGTTTTCCTGTTGAAATTGTCGTGATTGTAGGGAGCGCATTGAGTTTGGCGCAATCCATGCTTGAAACGGGTATGTCTGCGCGTGTTGGGGCTTTGTTTATTTATTTGTTCAATGATTGGGGCGTGTATGGGGCCTTGATTGCAACCTATCTTTTGACCTTGGTTTTAACGGAGCTTGTCACCAACAATGCAGCGGCTGCCTTGGCTTTTCCTATTGGTTACAGTCTGGCTTTAGGTTATGGCGTTGATCCTATGGCTTTTGTTATGGCGGTTTTGTTCGGGGCGAGCGCCAGTTTTATTTCCCCTTTTGGTTATCAAACCAATTTGCTGGTTTACAGTGTTGGAAACTATCAATTATCAGATTATTTACGTATCGGATTACCGCTTTCGATTGTGTATTCCCTTTTAGTCTTGGGGCTTTTACCTGTATTTTTTCCATTTTAAATATGAAGGAGGTTTTATGGCGCCAAAGGAGACGGCACATAAAGATGAAAATGTGGTTTGGCATTCCCATTTAATCAATCGAGAAGCGCGCGCGGCCCAAAAAAAACAGCGTCCTGCTTTACTTTGGTTTACAGGCTTATCTGGTTCTGGAAAATCCACTCTCGCAGGGGCGCTTGAGTCCAAGCTTTGCGCGCTTGGGTACCATACTTATTTATTGGATGGTGACAATGTTCGTCATGGGCTTTGTCGTGATCTTGGTTTTTCAGAGAGTGATCGCCGTGAAAATATTCGTCGTGTGGGGGAGGTTTCAAAGTTGATGACAGATGCGGGCTTGATTGTGTTGTCGGCTTTTATTTCCCCTTTTCGAGAAGAACGAAAAGCGGTCCGAGCGCTTTTTTGTGAGGGGGAATTTTTTGAGATCTTTGTTGATACGCCCTTGATGGTGTGCGAAGAGCGGGACCCCAAAGGGCTGTATAAAAAAGCCAGAGAAGGCAAAATAAAAGCATTCACAGGGATAAGCTCTGCGTATGAATCACCAAAAGATCCTGAAATACATCTTAATACGGATAAAGACTCAATCAGTTTTTTAGTCGAGAAATGTATTTTGGAACTTAAATCAAAAAAAGTGATCTTTTAAGTTTTAATATTTACGCTGGATTTTATTTCCGTCTTTATTTCAAAAGCCCGAGAAAGTAATGCGATAAGAGAGTCAAAATATTCTGGATAACTTTTTTTACCTACCAATTTTGAAAGTTCATTGCCTGTTGGACTAAAGCGGTAATAACAAAGGCGTGTGCCATTGGTAAAGGGATCCAGTATAAATGTCTTGTCTTGTCCTCGAAGAAAAAGCGGCTGATTGATGTGCAGAGGGCCGGACTCGAGATCTGTTCTTAAAATGAGCCCCAAATCCATCAATAAAAGAAGATCGGTGAAAGGAAGTTTGTATTGTCCTAAAGGTAATTCTTCTGTTATATCGGGCTTAAAATAACGTTTGAATCCTTTTTCTGGTTGCCGAAAGCCGATTATCAATTTATTTGCTTTATCATTGCCAAAAGAACAGGTGAGGGCGCAAGCGCGTTGAAGGGTTTGTGCTTCACGATGTGTCATTGATTTTAATATGGAAAGTGCTTTTAACGAGGTGCTTCCTGGTTTGATTATTTCTTGTTTTAAAATCCTCGCCCACAGATTCTGCATGCCTTCACCATGTATATCTTTTGCTAATTCAAAAAAGCGGTAGAGCCAGTCGGGTTCTGGGCTTCCTGCTGTTTTATCGTCACAAAATGAATGGGAGAGCTGAATAATTTGTTCTAGATTAGCCTGTTGGCATTCAAGGTGTTTTTGTTGTCTTGAAGTGATCCTTTCGGATAAACTGGTGTGTTCAACAAGATGGAGTTTTGAATCAATACCATGCGTTTGAGCAATAGATTCGATACGTTGAAGGCACGATGTGATATGATGCTCTCGGATATATTGAGTTTTCGATGATTCTTCTTTTTCAATATCCGGTGTACCCGTCGTTAGTGAAGCGATTTTTTCTACCATATTTCAATTCCATCACGATGAATTAATGCATGTTTTGCGTTTTATATGCCGTTTTTGAATTGCATATTAAAACGCCCTTTTATGATGCAAATTTACAGTGTCGACTGTTCAATGTGGGGGGATTTTAGTGAAGAAACCTAAAGTGAATTCAGTCAACGTTTTACTTATAGCCATATATCTTGTAACGCTTTTATGCCTAATGCAGTATATCGGCTAGAACTTTCAAAACATAAATGGAAAAACCGCCTTTAGCGGTTTTTCCATTTAAAATGCGAAAGGAGACTATATTATTTGATTTCTAATCATATCGATAACATAAGCAATTTCTTTATTGCTGATTTTGTCTTCTTTGACAAAGAGCACTTTATTTTGAGAGTCAACAACAATCACCGCGGCACCTGCTTTTTTTAAATCCCATGCCGTACTAACGGTGGAATTATCATCGAGCACGAAAGATGAAAACATAAATTCTTTCTTGCTGTTTTTTGCCGATGATTTAACAAAAGGCCCAGTCCCCCAAACGCTGTCATCTAAATTGACGATGGTGGTTGTTTGGTATTTGTCTTTTGGAAATTGAGCCGCTGTAATGGCATTGATCATTGGGGTGATTGATTCTTTTGCACTGCTGCGTCCTGCAATAGCAAAAATGACGCGCATTTTTCCTGTAAGGCTTTGGCTTGTCCAATCTTGATAGGCGAATTTGTCGTTCTTGTGTATCAGCTCACCGAGCTTTTTAACGGTCACGCTGGGTAAGGGTTGATTGATTGAAAGGCTGTGGGCGAAGACAAAATTTGAAATCAAAGAGGCTGTTAAGGCAATAATTTTTAAATAGGGCATAGAAATATAAAACCTTTGATTGAGTTTTTAAATATTTATACCCAAAGGAATTGAAGATGCGCGCCTGTGGTAAATGAGTGAAGCGCCTGAGCATAGCCTGACTATCTGATTGGGCAGAACGAGCGCTGCTAACACCCACGCAGCTTCAAAGGCGACGGGTATAAAAACATGACCCCCAGTGTATCGCAAATTGAAGTCAGACAAACCCGACCTCTTGATTCATTTCTTTTTGATTCGGAAAGCGGATTTTTACCTCCATTTCTTTATTAATGTTTCGAGATTTTTTTATAAACCGTTGAATTTAATTTGTTTTTATGTCGATTTGAAATGCTTTAAATTTTGACAATCCAATAACGACAACCTTTGTCTCGAGCAGATTCTCTCCTTGTCCTAAACATATCTCTGTCGCTTTTGAAGCCCTGTGGGGGTTGGCGGCTCTCGCTCAGGCCAATCACAGCGTCGATTTATACAGAGCGCCTTCACTTGTTTGCCCCTGCCTGAGTCTTCACATCGGTTGGGTATCGATTTCTTTTTGTGTTTTCTTCTTCATTTAAACGCATCATTCTCTTGTATTTTTGACTTACCATTTATGTTGATTGTTTATTTCTTAATGTGAAATGCCTTGTTTGATGTTTGGTTGTTTTGTGTTATTTATGCCTGTAAAAATAGAGAGTTGAACGATTTTGATCCGTGTTGAAAAAGGGGAAAAAATGCAGAAAGAAAATTTAGCGCAAAGATGCACTTTTTTCTGAGTGCAAAAAAAATAATGACCTTGGTTTGCGTACTTGAACGCAGATCTCGCTTTCATGTATAGCTTACAGTGGGGGCTATATTTTTTTATAATGGATGTCATGTTATTTGATGTTGTTTGCAAAGATATAGATGAATGAGAAATAAAAAATTTGTTCTTTTAATGGTCATATTGGTTTTCAGTATTCCAAAACAAGCCGTTGCAAATCTTAAATTTGACGTTGAGGGACTTGATGGCGCATTACAAGAGAATGTGGAAATCTACCTTGATGCGATTCCTCCGAATGAAAGAACCCTCTCTTTTCGTTTTAAATCGCGTGTGAAAGACGAAATAAGTAAGGCATTACAAGCGCTTGGGTATTATCACCCTAAAATAACTTATTCTTTAGAGCACATTATCTCAGACACGGATGCCACGGTTTCTTTGAAAATTGATCCTGGTCCTGTGGTCATGATTAAAGATGTTGATATAAAGATAAAAGGCGAAGCTCGTGATGATCCTGCTTTTGATAACTTACTTAAAACATCAATAAAAAAAGGCGATCCTCTTAATCAAGGTCAATATGATGCACTGAAATTGTCGATTCAGAATTTGGCACTGCGGCGTGGTTATTTTGATGCTCGCTATACCGAATCACAATTAAAAGTGGTCCCCAAGTTAAATGAAGCATTTATTGTGCTTGATTTTGACAGTGGGAAGCGGGCTTCTTTCGGTAAGGTTACTTATACAAACAGTCAAATTGAAGAGTCTCGTCTTGACAGTATGTTGACCTTTGATCAAAAGACGCCTTATCTTGTGAGCGATCTGGGTGCCTTTAATCAGGCTCTTTCTAATACGGGTTGGTTTTCTTCTGTGCTGGTTGAGACGGGCATAAAGGAAATAGACGACAATCAAGTTCCTATCCATGTTTTCTTAGAGCCAGCACCTCGAAATCGATTTGAAACGGGTATCGGTTATTCAACGGATACCCGTGCGAGATTAAAAGTCGGTTGGGATAAACCTTGGTTTAACTCTGCAGGACACAGTTTAAATACCGATTTATATATTTCTGCACCCCAAAATAAATTAGAGACAACGTATCAAATTCCTCTTCAAGATGTGCTTCGTGATTTTTATCAAGTGAGGCTCGGTCTTGAAAAACTCGATAACCATGATACGAAGAGCCTTGAATTAACGGCCTCACTTGCAAGACATTGGAAATATGAATCAGGCTGGCAGCGGATACTTTATTTACGTTGGCTTTATTCTAATTTTGATGTTGCTGATATTTCTGATCGCTCTAATTTAATTTTGCCCGGAATCAATTTGTCTCGAATAAGAACGCGTGGTGGGGCGATGCCCAGTTGGGGGGATAAGCAGTCCATCACGTTTGAAGTGGCAAATAAGATGTGGGAGTCGGATATTGATTTGTACCGCCTTATTACAGAAACGGTTTGGATTCGAAGCCTTAATGATAATAACCGTGTGATTACAAGAGCGAATGCTGGGGCTGTGGTGACAGATGAATTTGAACGTGTTCCTCCTTCTCTTCGTTTTTTTGTAGGAGGTGATAACAGCGTACGTGGATATGCATATAAGTCTATTTCTCCCCGTGATACACAAGGTCAGCTAGAAGGGGGGAGTTACATGACAACAGGCTCTTTAGAATATAACCACCGCATTAAAAACAATTGGTGGGGGGCTGCGTTTGTTGATGTAGGGGATGCATGGACTGCGAACAAACCTGAGTGGAAGACGTCGGTTGGGGTTGGGGTGCGTTGGGTTTCTCCTGTCGGCCCTGTTCGTTTTGATATTGCGCATGGCATTGAAAATCAGGACGATGATGTTATGTTCCACTTCAGTATGGGGCCATTACTATGAGGCTCTGGATTAAACGGGCTTTGCTAGGGATCTGTGTTTCGGTTTCTTTGCTTATTGGCTCGATTGTCGCCATTTTATTTATGCCAATGGGATTAAAATTTGTTATATGGGGCCTGGGAGGCCTTGTCCCGCAGCTTCTCATTGAGAGCAGCGAAGGCTCGCTGATGCGCGGTTTTACTTTAAAAGGCGTTTCTTATGCCTCACCGTTATTTTCTTTAACAGGGAAAACCCTTTCTCTTGAGCTTGATCCTCATTGTTTTTTAAAATCGGCTCTTTGTGTTCGTTCTTTTGATGCTGATGGGGTGGATATCCGTGCAGCCTTGTCACCAGATGCTTCCGATAAACCTTCGGGTAATCCTGTCGTCAAGGTTTCTTCTCCTTTGCCTCTTTTTTTAAAAAAGATCTCGCTCAGTCATATTTCACTCGATATTTCAGGACATAAAATTCATTGGGATAGCTTTACATCCGGCCTTGAATTTCAAGAAAACAATTTAACGATTAAGCCTACTTTCTTGGACGGAATCGAAATTGCTCTTGCGCATGCAAAAAAAGAGGTTCCAATCACTCCGCCAGTTGTAAAAAACAAGCCCTTTAGGCTTGAACTTGCTTTACCTGAGGTTGTGATCCCCATGAATGTGGTAATCGAAGAATTTGACATTAAAAATGCCAAATTGGCCCTTCCTGAAAAACAAAATATTGCTCACCTTTTATTAAAAGGAAAAGCTTACGAAAGCAAGATTATATTAGAAACCCTGCTGCTGGATGCAGAGCAAGCGAAGCTGAAAGGGAAGGGGGTTGTGCAACTTAAAGGCGCATATCCTTTGGTGTTAAATGCAGAGGCTGAGATGAAACTTTCTCCATTGAAAGGGCATACTGTTTCACTGATGGCGAAAGGCCCGCTTGATGATCTTCAATTGGATACAAAAATTAAAGGCACTTTGAAAGCAGAGCTGCAAGGTGAGATTAATTTAATGGATCCCCTTTTGCCTTTTAGTGTTTTATTCACCAGTTCGAATTTGCAATGGCCGTTGGAAAGCCCTGAAAAATACCGTTTGAATGCAACAAGCCTGAAAGTAAAAGGAAATCTTGATGTCTACAGAGCCCGCCTGAGCACAACCTTTGTCGGTGAAGGGCTTCCGAAAAGCACTCTTAATACCAGCTTGAACGGGGATCTTTCACACATCTCTTTAACAGACGTTCATCTGGGCACTTTGGATGGCGACATAAAAGGGCTCGGAAGTGTGCATTGGGGCGAGGGCGTAAAATGGAAAAGCAAATTGATTTTAGAAAAAATCAAACCCGGAACGCATTGGAAAGAATTGAAAGACAGTATTTTGTCTGGGCAATTTGAAACAGAGGGTCGAGTCAATGAAGAAGGGGGTTGGTTTGTGAGTGTCCCTTCTGTGAGCCTTTCGGGTGCATTGCGTGAGAAATCATTTTCGTTGCTTGGAGATGTCAAAGCGCGTGACATAAAAGGACAAGGACGTATTCGGGCTGAAACAAAATTGATTTCATTACGACATGGCACAAATATCGTTGAATTAAAAGGAAAGGTTGGGGAGCAATTGGATCTTGACCTTTTTGTGGAGTTGCCACATTTAGAAAATATATCTCCTGATTTGAAAGGCAACCTGAAAGGAAAAATGGATATTTGGGGAAGCTTAGAATCCCCTATGGCCTCCCTTAATTTCAGTGGGGGCTCTTTTGCCTGGCAAAAAACGGCCTCGATTAAAAATCTAAATCTGCGTGGAACGTTGAAATCGACGCCATTGATGGGAGGAGGGCTTGTTTTAAAAGTCTCGGATATCAAAGTCCCTGGCGCTGACATTTCAGAGCTTGCGGTACGTCTTTCTGGGGATACCAAAAAACATGCATTCTCTTTGTCGGTGAAAGGGGAGCCTGTGGATGGGGATATCAAGCTGCGGGGACGCACCCTAAAAGATGAAAACTGGCAAGGTGAAATACACAAAGCCACCCTTAAGACCCCTGTGGGTTTATGGCGTCTTTTAAATGACGCGAAACTTGCCTTTAATGCCAAAACAAATCAACTGGATATCGGTGCGTTTTGTTGGGTACAAGGAAAAAGCCGACTTTGTTTAGATAAGCCTGTGAAACTTGCGGACAAAGGGAGGGCTGAAATTTCCTTATCCAAATTCAAGCTCTCTCAACTTAAGCCTTTGTTACCAAAGAGTTTAGCGTTAAAAGGATATTTTAATGCAAACACAAAGCTGGCTTGGAAGCCCAATGCCTTGCCTGAAATCGACGGCAATATCAGTATGGATAATGGATTTGTAGAGCTTAAAAACGAGAAGCCTTTCATTTTGGCTTGGAATGATATTTTGTTCAAAATGAAGCTGGCACATGAAACACTCAAGCTCAAAATGGACATAGATCTTAAAAATAATGGGGGTTTGGCATTGGAAGCTGAAATGTCGAATTTATCAGAGCCAAAACGCCCTTTACGAAGCCATTTGAATATCCATGATTTAAATCTCAATATGTTTTCATCCTTGGTGGGGCCTGATGCGACGGTGAAGGGCATCTTAAATACGAGAATCGCGGTTGAAAATACAGTGCAAGAGGGCGTCATTGATCTTCCAAAAGCGACTGGGCGTATTTCGCTTTCAAAAATAAAACTCCAGAGTTTACTTTCACCCGTAGAAGTTCAGAAAGGCGATGTTTCTTTTGTGATGAAAGGGACGCAAGGGACGCTGAAAGGAAAGATAAATACAAAGGAAGGGGCATTAAATTTATCTGGTTTTGTACGTTGGAAAGAGCTGGATAAAATATTGGCTTCACTTTCATTAAAAGGAAAAGAAATAAAAGTACAAGTCCCCCCAATGGTTGCCTTGAAAGTTAGCCCTGATTTGAGAATGGAATTGACTCAAAAAGAGGTGAATGTTACGGGAAAAGTGTTGGTTCCTTGGGGGCGAGTCATCGTAGAATCATTGCCTGTTTCAGCGGTGAAAGTCTCAAGTGATCTGGTTATTTTGAATGACCAATTTGAACCTGTAAAAAAGAAAGCAAAGGACGCTTTTACTGTTAATGCAAAAATTGGCGTGACCTTGGGTGATGATGTTTTGCTTGATGCCTTTGGCCTTAAGACCGCTTTGGTGGGGGGGGTCATTGTTTCCAGTGACAATCTCGGACCCAAGGTCGCAGGTGAAGTGAATCTTGAAAAAGGAACCTACCGTTCCTTTGGGCAAGATTTACTGATAAGAAAAGGACAAATTATTTTCAATGGTCCACCCGAGCAACCTTACTTTCAAATCGAAGCGGTGCGTAATCCTGATGCGATTGAAGGCAATGTTGAGGCAGGAATTCGTTTGAGCGGACCTGCTGACGCACCTGAAATGCAAATTTTTTCAAAACCTGCGATGCCGCAAGCGAACGCACTTTCCTATTTAACCAGGGGGCGCAATTTAGACAGCACCTCAGAAGGAAATGTGATGACCAGCATGCTTATCGGGTTGGGTTTATCGCAAAGTGAAAAATTGTTTGGGCAAATTGGAAGCGCTGTGGGAGTCGATGATTTTTCTGTGGACACATCAGGAACCGGAAACGATGAAAAAGTGGAAGTCTCAGGGTATATTTTGCCGGGATTACAGGTGAAATATGGTGTGGGTATTTTTACTCGTTTACCTGAGTTTAAGGTGCGGTATCGCTTGATAAAAGATTTATATGTAGAAGCCGTATCAGGAACCGATAATGCAGTCGATTTGTTGTATCAATTTACGGTTGAATAATAAATGCAATGAATAAAAATAAAAGCCTGTTAGTACAGGCTTTTATTTTTTCTGCAAGATTTCATTTCTCTGCTCTTTTTTTGTTTATCCGTTATTTTGCACCTCACTTCGATTTTTTAAAATCTGACGTTGAAATCAAAATTGAAATGCGAATTTTTCACTTATACCCAAGACACTTGAAGATACGCGCCTGCGGCAAACGAGTAGAAGGCCTGAGCATAGATGGACTCTGTGATTGATCTTAAGCGAGAGCAGCCAACACCCACGCAGTTTCAAAGGTGACGGGTCTATATTCTTGTGCGATAAGCCTGTATTTGAATGCATTGTTAATGCGCGGTTAAATTTGTTGTTCCTTTGTTTTTTTTGGTTTTTTTTTGCCTCGAAGTGGCAATGTGGATCTTCCTTGTTTTAAGGTAGAAAAGCCTTTATTTTTTTCATGTTCTAAATGGCGGTTATTTTATTTCACTTTTCATTCTATTTATTTGCTGTAAATATGCATTTTAATCGCAGTCTTTTTATTTTTTTGTCAATTTAATGCTGTTTATTTCTTTCTTTTATTAAAGAATGTTTTTATTGCTAAAAATTTGAGTCCATATAATGGCAAATATATTTATTCTTATATTTAAAACTATATGTTTATTATTGATTTATCTTGCTTTAGATAGCAACGATCACTGTAGGTTGAAAAAAACATGCCTCAAATTCCAAAAAACAAACCGAATTCGCCAGCTCCCTCCCCCCCTCCCTCACCTACATCAGGGACTCCAGGTGGTGCTCGATCTTCCGCGAGGAATGCAGGGACGGTAAGAAGAGCGAGAAACTCAAATGAACAGCCTCAATCGGGAAGTTCATCTTCAGATGAATCCGATGGCGGTTCACAGGATCAAAGGATCTCAAGTATCCTGGCTAGAATGAATTTACCTGGAGCGGTTTCTTCTGCCCATTCCTCTACCCAGCGCTCTGGTTCACCCACTCAAGCCTCTCCTCCTGGCTCTTCTCCCGTTCCTGAAGGAGGTGCCT
>CAMRDW010000031.1 GCA_947041315.1 uncultured Enterovibrio sp. | reverse complement strand
TTCACTCACTTGCCGCAGGCGCGCATCTTCAATTCCTTTGGGTATACATTTTAAGATTGTAGAATCACAAATGATGACTTTTTAAATTTTATAGCAAACTTAAAAATGACATAGTACGAGATTAAATTACGGATCTTTTTAACTTCAAGTGGGCAAAGTGAGTGCGTGAACGTTTTTTAAATGTAAGGAACTCACTTAATGAGCATCTCTTGGGTCTTAAATAAGTAGATCAAATTTTGTCTTGTATATAGGCGTGGCTCAAATCAGCATTTTAAATGAATTCCAATCGAAAACTCAACAACGTTAATATATAGCTCAATAACAATCTCACGCATCAATCCATTCTTTGAAAAGCAAATTGTACATCACGTTAGTCCGTCATTCCGCACCTAATAATGGAATTAGTTATCGTAATCTATGTCACATTTATATGAGGAGATGAGGAGATGAGGAGAGTCATGATATTTTCTGAGCAATTTTAAACCTTTATTTCAAACCTCATTTTATATTTAATATATCGTGACATGTATCACGGCTTTATTTATAGATGATAAACGCAGATCTCCGCTTTTAATTCAGGATGAGATTGCACACATTCATTCTTTAGGCTTTCGGTTCAATAAAAAAACAAATATGTACAAAACTGAATGCGTCTCGCTTATTTCTGATTCAATATATACCCCTTGCCTATGAAACTGCGTGCTTTTTGGCAGCTCTCGCTCAGGCCAATGACAAGTCTCTCTATGCTCTGTGCCTTCACTCGTTTTCCGCAGGCGCGCATCTTCAAATGCCTTAGGCTAAAGGTCATAAAATAAACGCATTTCGATTATAAAACGCTCCCCCTTTGCCACTTATTCTGCCCTATTCACCTTTTCGTTTAGCGTCTTGTTTTCGACTTCACAATAATCCATCCCTGCCTTCTCTCAAATATTCCCCTGTGTGCAGTTTTGAAAGTCAAAATGAGAAAATGCTCTTTTACTTTTATAAGAAAAAAAGTAAACACCTGATAAATAAGAAATAAAAAATTGGCTCGCTTCCTGCTATTCCTTCTCTTAATTGCAGAACCTCTCTGCAAAAAAGAAGAAGGGATATTTTATGTGTGGCATTTTTGCAGCGGTTTCAACATCTTCTGTAACCCCAATTCTGGTCGATGCGCTCAATGCTTTATCTTATCGAGGATATGATTCAAGCGGGATCGTGATAGCCGATAATACAGGACTTAAACGTCGGCGTTGTAAAGGCAAAATCAAGGCCCTTTGTTCATTATTGAAAGAAGCACCTCTCGATGGATACACTGGAATCGCACACACTCGCTGGGCCACACATGGGGCCCCTTCGAAAGAAAATGCCCATCCTCATATGACCGCGCAAGTGGCCGTCGTCCACAATGGCATTATTGAAAATTACCCTCAATTGAAAAAAGCCTTAGAAAAAAAAGGCTATGAATTTGAAAGTAATACAGACACAGAAACCATTCCAAAGCTTATCACCTCTTTTCTTGATGAGGGATTTCTTCCAGAGCAAGCCTTACGAAAAACATGCCAACAACTTGAAGGGCGTTTTGCCATTGCGGTGGTGTTCGCCGCAACGCCTGATGTGGTCTATGCGACACGTCTTGGGAGCCCTTTGGTGATAGGACAAGGGCATCGAGGGCATTTTGTCTCCTCGGATCATATTGCGCTTTCACGTGTCGCACGCAATCTTTGCCATTTAGAAGACGCTGAAATTGCGAAGATAACCTTCAACAAGATTGAAATAAGCAATAAAGAGGGCCGGGTTCACTCACGAAAAATGAAGCCGCTTCAGATTTCCCCCCAAGATCAAAGTAAACAAGGCTACAAGCATTACATGCTAAAAGAAATCCACCAGCAACCCGAAGTCATGCGCGCCACCTTAGAATATTATTGCAATACAAAAGATTTCCACTTCAATGAAGCCCGTTTTCCCCAAAACATAGAGGGGTTTTCACGCCTGTCGATTGTCGCTTGTGGGACCTCTTATTATGCCGCGATGATCGCGCGTCATTGGTTTGAAAAATATGCAGGTATCCCCGTTGAAGTCGATATCGCCTCGGAATATCGCTACAGAGGCTCCCCCCTTTCATCCTCCACTCTTTCTTTGTCTATCAGCCAATCAGGAGAAACAGCAGACACCCTTGCAGCCTTGCAATACAGCAAAAAACAAGGCTTAACCTGCCTGTCTTTATTGAATGTGGAATCAAGCCGTTTGGCCGAAGAAAGTGACGCTTTTTTGCGCACCTTAGCAGGGCCTGAAATCGGTGTCGCCTCCACAAAAGCCTTTACAGGCCAACTTATGGTGCTTCTTTTAACCGCGCTTTATATGGGGCAAAAAACAGGACAAATAAAAGAAGAGGAGACAGTAAAAAGCTTAAAAGCATTAAAAGCATTGCCCGAAGAAATGGCAAAAATAATTGATAAATTGGCCTCAATAGAAAGCATTGCCAAATCCCTTGCACAAAAAGAACACCTTCTTTATTTAGGGCGCGGCGTTGCTTATCCTTTGGCCTTGGAAGGGGCTTTAAAATTAAAAGAAATCAGCTACATTCACGCAGAAGCCTACCCAGCGGGAGAGTTAAAACACGGCCCCATTGCCTTGATCGATGAAAACATGCCCCTTCTTCTTATCGCCCCACCGGGTGAGCTCGTCACAAAAACACTCTCCAATTTACGAGAAGTCGCCGCCCGAGGCGCCAAAGTCATTTTAATCAGCAACAGAGAAGGCATTGAAATGGCAGAAGATCATATTTGTCATTCCATTGAAATGCCCGATTGCGATCCCCTCTTACAAGCTTTGCTTTATACCCTTCCTCTGCAGCTCCTCGCATACCATGTGGCTTGCATAAAAGGGTGCGATGTCGATCAACCCCGTAACCTAGCAAAATCCGTCACAGTGGAGTGATCCCATGCTCATTCAAAGAACACGCCATTGGTTAAAACACAGCGAAAATCCTTTCGCTCGCACGATTTTCTCTTCATTAAAAAAAACCATCGCCTTGAGCCTTCCGGCGCCAAAATGGCTTTTTAGCCCCCTGTATGCTTTAAACTGTTTACTCAAAAACACCTGGCATTTCGCCACCCGTTCACTGTGGTGGACACCTCTATTTAAAGGTCGTTTAAGGCATTGCGGAAAAGAACTCTATCTCTATGGTGGGCTTCCTTTTGTCTGCGGTCCCCTTGTTATTTCCATCGGAAATCAATGTCGCCTCTCAGGGCACACCACGTTTTCAGGAAGAACAAAAAGCAAAACCCCGCCTGAATTAATCCTCGGAAACAACATCGACATCGGATGGCAAACCACCATCGCCGTCGGAACCCGCGTTCAAATTGGTGACCATGTTCGTATCGCAGGAGGCGCCTTTTTAGCAGGCTACCCAGGTCACCCTATAAATCCAATCCGTCGAGCCAAAGGCGAGCCCGAATTAGACAAACAATGCGCAGATATTATCTTAGAGCCCCATGTTTGGCTGGCGAGCCGTGTGACCGTCTTGGCTGGCGTCACCATCGGAGAAGGAACCGTAGTTGCAGCAGGAAGTGTAGTGACATCCAGTCTTCCGGCTTTTGTTATTGCAGGAGGGATCCCTGCCAAAGTGCTGCGCGCGCTCACAAAAGAGGAGAAAGGCGATGAGGCGTGATCTGATTGTTTTCGGTGAAGATTGGGGCGTTCTGCCTTCAAGCACGCAACACCTGATCCACCACCTTGCAAAGGACAGAAGAATCTTATGGGTTAATTCTATTGGACTGCGCTCTCCTCAATTAAACCTTAAAGATCTCAAACGTATTTGGACAAAAATAACAGCAAAAACAATTAAAAAAACATCATTTGAGAACGCCTCTTCAACAAAGAACCAAGATCATCTCAACAAGATTCAAATCATCAATCCCTTCACCTTGCCAGCCCCTCGCTCGCACTTTGCGCGTAAAGTGGCATCAGAGATGTTAAGCCGCCAGCTAAAGCCCATCATCAAAGCGGCGAATTTTCATGATCCTATTGTCTGGACGTCTCTTCCTACCGCCGTGGACATCGCAGAAAAACTCAATGCCTCTTCTATTGTGTATTATTGCGGAGATGATTTTTCTTCTCTTGCAGGCGTAGATCACAAGACGGTTGCCCTTCGCGAAAAAGAACTGATACAAGACGCTTCTCTCATCTTAACGGCCAGTGAGATCTTATTTCAGCGCTTGTATACGCCACGCACTAAAAATCTCCCGCATGGCGTCGATTACTCTCTTTTTTCGTCCCCCACCCAGCCTGCCGAAGATTTGCCACAAAATAATCGTCCAACTGCAGGATTTTATGGCTCCATTTCAGAGTGGTTAGATTATGATTTACTTGAAAAAACAATTCAGCGTCTTCCCCATTGGAATTTTGTTTTTATCGGAAAAAGAACAAAACAAGCCGCCCCTTTAATGAAGTATCAAAACACCTATTTTCTAGGCTCTCGCCCACATCAAAGCCTGCCCATGTACGTGCAACATTGGAACGTAAGCCTGCTTCCGTTTCTTCATAACGCCCAAATAAATTCATGCAACCCATTAAAATTACTTGAATATCTCGCAGCCGGAAAACCCATAGTCAGCACTCCCTTTCCCGCGCTAGAGACTTACAAAGACTTTGTTTCCATTGCAAACACACCGGAAGAGTTTATTTGCGCCCTAGAAAAAGCCCGCAAACACACCTCGAAAGAAACCAAACAACAAAAAGCCGTAGAAGAACACACTTGGCAAGCACGCGCAAAAACCCTTAATCAATGGCTAGATGCCTTATGAATGCCTTAACCTATAAAATTCGACTTCTTCTCGACAGCACATGGCGAAAACGCTATGTGATTGTCATGCCTATTTTGATTTTTCCACTTATGGGCACCTGCATCGGATTACTCACACCGAAGGTGTATCAATCCCACACCAGCATGCTTATTCAAGAAACCTCTAAAATGAATCCTTTTCTTGAAGATCTTTCCGTCTCTGCTCAAATGAAAGAGCGTTTCAGTGGGCTTCAAACCTTGCTACACAGCCGACACATTTTAGGAAAAGTCGCCCTTGAGCGTGGGCTTATCAGCAAAACATCGTCCGCAGCGCATGTCGATGAAACCATAGAGACCCTCTCTCATAATCTTTCAATGAAAACCCTCGGAAAAGACGGACTTCGGATTGATTTTCGCTCAAATACCCCAAAAGGCGTAAAAAAGACCTTGGAAGCCGTCAGTCAACATGTCATCGAAGAACTTCTCGCGCCAGAGCGTTCTTCAATGAAAGATTCCAGTTTATTTCTTGCTGAACACATTAAATTTCGCCGCGAAGAATTGGATAAATCAGAAGCCGCATTGGCGGATTTTCGAAGCAAACACGCCGACGGTTTGCCTGAATTACAAGTGGCAAACTACGCCCGTATCGCTCAATTAAAACAACGCCTTGCAGAAAAAGAAGCGGAAATGGCCGGCGCAAAAAAAAGCTTAGGCGGCCTTGATCAACAACTCTCGCGCACCAACCCTGTCATTGGGCGCATTGAAGAGCAAATTGTCAAAATCAGAAGCAAGTTGGCCCTCCTCAAATCACGCTACACAGACAACCACAGTTTGGTTCAGGGGGCCTTGCGAAATTTACGTCGCTTGGAAGAACAACGCACCCTCTTATTGGCCTCTTCACAGCAAACCATTGATTCAAGTCAGCTCTGGGACATTGCAAGCAGTTCAACCATGAAAAGCAACACGGAATCACAACCTTTACTGATTTCACAATTAGAAAATCTTCAAAGCGCTCGAAGCAAAGTAGAAACACTTCAAGAAGAGACGGCCAGTTTTAAAGAAATTATCAAAAGCCTTGAAATAAAAACCAGCACGTCAGGTGCAAAAGAACAGAAAATACGCAAATTAGAACGGGATCTTGAAGTCAAACGAAAGTTGTTTCAAGACCTTTTAGAACGACATGAAATGGCAAGACTGACAAGCTCTCTTGGCGTTTTTGAGCAAGATAAAAGGATCAAAGTCATCGACAAACCTTATGATCCAGGAGCCTCAAGCAATTTACCCCTCCTGTATTTTACCTTGGCAGGCTTAATAGGCGGCCTCATGCTCGGCGCAGGTTTAGCTGTTTTATTGGAGCTGACAGACACAAGCCTTAGGCACATCGCCCAATTAGAAGCCCTCTCCGGTGCGCCTGTGCTCACTCGCATGCCAGAAATAAAAGAAAACAAGCGATTTAAAAAAACCCAAATCATTCTCCCCTCCACAAAACATGGGCTCACTGAAAATGCATCCTAGAAAAACGGAAACATTTTTACCACACACATTAAAATCAACCGCAAGCGCATTGGCTTTGTTCATGCTGCTTTTTTCTCCCTTCTCACAGGCAAAAATCCATCTAGAAAAAAAAGAATTAGAGGGACTTTCACAAACAAGCCTTTTAAGCATAAAAGGGCATAATTTTTCAGACTCAAACGTGATACTCGTAATAAGAGCCGATGACAGCGCAAACCCAAGCTATTCAGAGCGAGCCAATATTGAGCGGGTGCTCCCTTTCGGAAAATATGAATTGCAAATCCCGTTGGCCAGTTTACGGACCCCCAGTGGGCGCCAGCTAAAACTCAAAAACATTCAAAAGATGATGATTTTCGCCCCAAAAAGTCCCCGTCAATTTATGCTTCATCAGGCTGAAATTTACACCCCAAAACCCTTGTCAAAAGACGCCTTTGCTTGGGATCTTGGGCCGGAAGGAAGCGCAATTTGGCCCGGTTTTACTCCCTTAACCTTGGCTTCTGGTTTATTTAAAGGGGCAAGATTGCAAGCCCTCGACCGCAGCGCCAGAATGCACGCCGCGGATCCTCTAACAATGGATGGGATCCGAGGGATTGATTCGCTTCAGCTTGTTTTACCGAAAGGTGAATGGGATCTTACCCTTTGGACTCGAGACGCAGGAGAGTGGGAATATCTCCCTCATCCTTTGCAACAAAAAATAAGCGCAAACGGAAAAACGCTCTATTCCTCCAACAAAACCCCCAAGCAATGGATCAAAGACGTTTATCTTCGAGGTCAAACACTCAAGGCCTCCCCAAAAAGCAGCAGTTGGACTCTTTTTGGCGAACAAAAAAACCACCGTATTGGGTTTTCTGTCATTACGGACGGCAGTCCCCTCAAGCTCAAATTAGAAGGAGACACACAGGATGCGCAATTTATCAGCGCCATTGTTGCCACACCGAAAAACAACCCTCATATTCTTGAAATGCTGACCCGTCAACGAAAAGCGTGGTGGGAGAAAAACTGGCCCATTGCCCAGTGGAAAGAATGGCCCACGGGACAAATTCGATTAGAGACCCGTAAAGAGCACCACAATGGCGCCCCAGGTACCTCTTTATTCATTGAGTTTGAATTTGAACAAGGCCATATCCAAGGTGCGCCTTTTGTTGTTATCGAGCCTGCAAAATGGAATGACATTCAACTTCCAACGACTTGGCATTGGAGCCAATGGCAATTTACTCGCACACACCTTTCTTCCACCTTATTAGAGCCCAATAACCAATATTTAAGGTTTGGCCTTATGACAGAAAACAAAGGCGTGGCCATGCCCAAAAAGATCGTGATACGCATTGATTTGCCTGAAAATGCACGCTCAGGCTTGTATAAAGGAAAGATAAACCTTCTTTTAAATGGAAAAACCTTAAAAGCCCCTTTTTCTGTCTCTGTTCTCAATGCGCGTCTGCCTCCAATCAACAAACCCATCGGAATATATTTAGAAAAACCCGTTCATTTTGGGTGGTTTAAAGGGCTTGAAAGCCTCGGAGATCAAGCCTTGTTATGCGATTTGGCCTTTTTAAGAAAAATAGGTTTAAGTGGAATTTCCCCTCCATTTCCAACCCCAAGCAATGAAAAAGAACAAACTAATTTTCACGCCTTATCAGCCTCTTTAAATCAGCTCGGTTTTTTAAGCCCTTTGGCTTACGCTCCTGCTAAAAGGCTTCAACAGGCTGTTGGAGCACACGATGGGGCAAAAATCATTGCTGAAATTGAAACTGCGCATGCAAAACGCTTACAAAAATCCCCCTATTGGTCCATTGCAGATGAACCCAGTAATCCGGGCCACAAAGACACTTTCAAGAAAATGCACCGCAACTTAAAGGTGTCGGCACCCAGAGCAAAATTAGCCGGTCACCTCAATCATCCTGAGGATAAACGCTTTCTTTCTATGTTTGATCTTGTGCTCATTAACGACGGTTTTGGCGTCGATAAAAGGGACATTCAAAATGCAAAAAAAGGAGGGCGAAAAGTCTGGTTATACAATCTGCCAAATCCAAGGGGAAGCGCGGGTTTTTATCTGTGGAACACAGGGGCAGACGGTTTTTTAAAATGGCACGGAAGAATGCCAACCGCCGATCCTTTCAACCCCACAGATGGACGAGAATACGACGTTCAACTTCTTTATCCTTCCCTTCACCCTTGCCCAAAAGAGCCTGACATTCATGAAAATCTTTACAAAATAGTGGATGGCATTGTGGATTATCGCTGGCTTTTATGGCTCAAAAAAGAAGCGGCGTCCAAAGAAGAAGCACACGCTCTTTTTGTTCAACTTCAAGATGAAATTCCAACACAATGGGATGAAATGCTAAAAATATCAGAGAAACAACTTCAAGCTTGGAGAGAAAGAATCATCGAACTTGCACTTTGATTTCCAAGGTGACGTTCAAATGGAGAATCCCAGATTAAAACGCATTAAAATCGTTTTTTCTGCTTTAATATCAAGTAGATAAAGAAACACCCATCTCTGGCACAGCTTCTGCATAGTCCCTTGCATCCCCTTTTGGTTGATACGCAGAGGACTCAATGACAAAAATTATTCAAGTCGTGCAACATTTAAAACCCGGCGGAATTGAAGTCATGGCGCTTGAATTTCTAAAATTTTCACACCATAAAAAACAAATGAAAATCATTAGCCTTGAAGGGGAGCGTCAAAGCGCCATAAAGGCTTGGCCCAGACTTGAAAGTATTCAGTCACATTTGTTGTTTTTAAATAAACCCCCCGGATTAAACACCGCCTTGATAGGCACATTAAAAAAACTCATTGAAGAAGAAAAAGCAGACATCGTGCATACCCACCATCTTGGGCCGTATTTTTATGCAGGAATGGCCTCTTTTTTTGCCGGGAAAAAAGTCATTCATACAGAACATGACGCCTGGCATTACCAAGATATTCGACACAAAACATTGCACAAAATCACCTCTTTTTTTGCACGTACCACCTTGGTTGCAGACGCAAAAATAGTGGCTAAGACATTAAAAAATCAGCTTGGAAAGCAAGAGATCACCGTCATTAAAAATGGCATTGATCTCTATAAATACCTCCCGGGAGACAAAGAAAAAGCGCGCTCAGCCTTCAATTTGCCAGCAAACGTCAAACTGCTCGGAAGCGCAGGGCGCCTAGAAGAAGTAAAAGGACACGCCACCTTAATAAAAGCCATGGAAAAACTCCCAGACACAATACACCTCGCTATTGCAGGACAAGGGTCTTTAGAAGGGGCGCTTCGGGAACAAGTGAAAAATAAGCAGCTTGAAAAGCGGGTTCATTTTCTTGGGCATGTTGAAAACATGAGTCTTTTTTATCAATCGCTCGATTTATTTTGCTTGCCCTCATTAAATGAAGGTTATCCATTGGCGCCATTGGAAGCCCAATCTTGCGGAATACAAACCGCCGTCACCAATGTAGGAGGCGCCTCTGAAACCCTTTGTCCAAACACAGGGATCATCTTAAAAGTGGCAGACAGCGATGACATGGCCAACAAATTGGGTTCGTTTTTATTTGAGCAAAATAAGATAAGTCCGCGAAAATTCATCAGCGAGCACGCCGATGTACGAGACATGGCCAATGCATATGACACCTTGGCAGAGGAGATACACAATGCTTAATTTCATTTTATTATCAATAACTTGTTCGAGTATTATTCTGATCATTTACCATCATATTGGCTACCCTCTTTTATTAAAATACCTTGTACGTTCTTCTTTCTTTTCAAAAAGAAAAGAAAAGAGCCAAGAAGGATCTCCCGAAGAAAAAGAAGCCAATCTGCATGATATTGCCGTCTTGATGCCCGCTTACAATGAAGAAAAATGGATAGCCGATAAGATACGAAATCTTGCAACCTTGATATACCCTTCTCAAAAACTGCGGGTGATTTTAGCCTGTGACGGATGCACCGACCACACCGCACAAGTTGCACGCCAAACAATGAAAGAGCTTTGGAATCAAGACCTCACACTGGTTATTCTTGAATTTCCTAAAAATGAAGGAAAAGTCGCAACCATCAATAAAAGCATGCGCTTTATTCATGAAGAAATAGTGGCCTTGACTGACGTGTCCGCTTTGATTTCTCTCGATGCCCTGTTTTTGGCTTCTCATCATTTTCAAGACCCTCGTTTAGGGATCATCAACAGCCATTACACCTTGCTCAATCCGACACCAGGTGAAAAAAAATACTGGGAATATCAGTCCAAAATCAAACAAGATGAAGCCCATCTTGGTACCTTATTAGGCGCGCATGGGGCTTTATATTTGTTCAAATTCAATTTATTTACTCCCCTAAAAGAAGACACCATCAATGATGATTTCATTTTGCCGATGACAATCATAGCGCAAGGGTTTCAAGCCAAAACCGTCGACAATATTTTTTCTGTTGAAATGGAGCCCAGCAACCCAACAGAAAACTTCAAACGACGTTTGCGCATTGGCGCAGGAAATTGTCAACAGCTTTTTCGGCTCATCAAACTATTGCATCCAAAATACGGAAGCACCGCCTTTGCTTTTGCATCCAGTAAAGGCTTGCGCGTTATCATGCCTTTTTTAATGATCACAGCCTTTATCGGAAGCCTTTATTTTGTCTCGTGGCATTGGTTATTCATTGCGGCCGCCCTCGGACAATTAGGGCTCTATTTCTGCGTATTAATATGGTGGATAACAAAACGCATTCCAAAACATGCACTGGCACAATCACTTCATTATTTGGTTGCAGGTCACTGCGCCAATTTCATCGGCTCGCTGCGCTACATGCTTGGATTAGAAAAAAAAGCCTGGTCTCGCGTCTCATCCACATCTTTAAAAGAGGATTGATATTATGAACAAAAAAGCCCAGTTCAACGAAAAAATAAACCACGAAATTAATCCTTTAACAGCAAAAGCAAAGCGCATATTTGATCTTGTCTTTACCCTTTTGGCCTTGGCATTGACCTTGCCACTGTTTCCATTTATTGCCCTTGCTATCAAAATAGACAGCCGTGGCCCTGTTTTTTTTAAACAAATGCGTATTGGGCGTGCCATGCCGGACAGAAGTGTGATTTTTTACATGTTGAAATTTCGCTCAATGCAAAGCAATGCAGAAAGCGAAACAGGCGCGGTTTGGGCAAAAAAACAAGATGTCAGGATCACGGCTGTAGGGCATTTTTTGAGAAAAACGCGGCTTGACGAGCTCCCTCAGTTTTTCAATGTTCTCGCAGGAGACATGTCTCTCATCGGACCCAGACCCGAACGCCCGGGCTTTTATCAGAAATTAGAAAACGCCATTCCCTATTTTGCAGAGCGCACCTACGGAGTCACGCCCGGGATCACAGGGCTTGCACAAGTGAACCAAGGATATGACACCTGTATTGATGATGTTCGTTCTAAAGTCAGCTTTGATCACTCTTACGCCCTTTCTCTTGCTTCGCCCATTAGCTGGATAAAAATGGACATTTACATTGTTTTTCGCACCTTGCTGGTTATGGTGACAGGACGAGGACAATAAAAGAAGGGGGATCACATGACACACTCATCGATATTAAGAGGGGTATATAATAGAGAGTGAAATAATTCATGCTCACCCTTAATGTGAAAAAGGAATATATCAATGATCAAATTAATCATGTGTTTAACTCGAAAATCAAACCTCTCCCGAGAAGAATTTAAAGATTATTGGATGCATCAGCATGCCCCCTTTTTCATGCAACATGCAAAAACAATGGGGGCAAAAAAATATGTACAATCCCATACCATCGACAGTCCATTAAATGAAGGATTCATCGCATCAAGAGGCATGCTGCCTGAATACGACGGAGTCGCTGAGGTTTGGTTTGATTCAGAAGAAGCACTGATGCAAGGAATGACCTCTCCCGAAGGCGAAATATTAGGGGCGAACTTATTAAAAGATGAAAAAAACTTCATTGATCATTCTAAATCCACCGCCTTTATCGTAAAAGAACACACATTTTAATGAGATAAATAAGGAGGCTCCAAATACAAAAGGGGGTCTTCTTTTTTCATTTCCCTTCTGAGATCACATCGTATATCTTCTTCATTATTATTTCCTTTCTTGTTTGCTGGCGTGCCTTCCATAAATTCACTTTTCTATTAAATTTACTTTTCAAGTTAACAAAAAAAAGAGAGAATCTTTTTCGAAAATAGATTTCAACATTCGAAATAGAAATAACTGATTAAGGAATAAAAGAATGGACTATTTTATTGGTATAGACATAGGTGGAACAAACCTCAGAGCCTGTATTTTAGATTCAGAATACAAAATCATTGATAAATTTAAAATAAAAAACAATGTAAAAATGGGTCCAAAAATAAATCTATCCGCAATGTGCGATGAAATAAAAACAAAATGGGAAAAGCATAATATAAAATCCATTGGCGTAGGCTGTCCTGGCCCATTAGATTTAAAAAATGGGATAATATTAAATCCACCAAACCTTCTTGGATGGGAAAATTTTAAAATAAAAGAGTATCTTTCTAATGAATTCAACCTTCCCGTCGCAGTTAATAATGATGCCAATTTAGCAGGATTGAGTGAAGCAAAAATAGGCGCGGGAAAAGGAACAGAAAGCCTTTATTATATCACTCTTTCTACAGGCGTTGGCGGAGGGTTTATATACAGAGGAAGCATTGTAAATGGCTTTAATAATATTGCAGCTGAATTGAATAATATGATCATAAATGAAGATGCATACCAACATTCAGGTTTAAATAAAGGAGGATTAGAAGGGCAATGTAGTGGTCAAAACATCGCAAGAATTGCATCAGAAAAAATGGGAGACACCCTCACTACAAAAGATGTTTTTGAAAATGCAAAAAATAAAAATGCACTTTGTGAAGAGGTTTTAAAAAACTGGGTAAAAAATGTAGCTAAAGCGATTGCCAATATTGCTGTTGTTGTCGATCCTGAAATAATTGTATTAGGAGGGTCTGTAATTTTAAACAATCCATCTTATCTCGAAAAAATAAAAAACGAGGTTTCTGATCTTGTTTTTAAAAACGTAAAAATAAACATTAAACTAGCAAAAATAGGAGATGATACAGGATTAATCGGAAGCGGAATATTAGCTTCAGACCTCATAAAAGAAAAGATCAAAGCATAAAATATGCATCATTTCGTTATACCCAAAGAAATTGAAGATGCGTGGGTGTTTGCTTCTATCGCTCAGGGCATCTATGCTCAGGGACTTCATTCGCTTGCCGCAGACGCGCAACTTCAAATCTCTTGGGTATAAAAAAACTAAAAAAGACATCTCTTATAAAACCAATAACATCACTTTAATTAAAGCCCCCATTCAGTGAAGGCTTTAAATTTCAAAAATGGATTCTCATAAACAGAAAAGACAATTAGATTTGTTCCGTTCCGTCTGTTTCGGAATAAAGACGCGATTTCAAATCGATTTTTATTCCTTCTTGAGATGTTATACCCAAAGAAATTGAAGATGCGTGTAGGCGGCAAGTGAATGAAACCCCTGAGCATAGATGGACTATGTGATTGGGTTGAGAGAGCGAAGCCAACACCCACGCAACTTCAAAGGCGACGGGTATATCTCATAAATCATGAATACTGTTTTAATGTTGCATTCGATATAAAATTCGAAATGCATTTTTTAGACGTTAACGCTGTTTATTTTCAATAATAAATGAATGCAAGCGCTAAATCTAGAATATCGTCGTGCTTGATTTTAAATAAAACTATGCTTTTTCATAAACAAAAACAGTTGCAGGTGGAAAGTTCAGCCATATTTTTTTTGTATGTTTCACCTTTAAGTTATTACTTTTTAACTCGTCATCACCAAATGGACAACGATGCAAATAAGTGTATTGAATTAAACGTCCATTACAGCCTAAAACCGCACTAATATCACTCAGCGCTCTTCGTTTACTCTCTGCTGAAAAATTAACGAACGGAATGCTCGATACAATTGTGTTTATTTTTTCATTTTGGTGCTGTTTTTTCATTGTGAAAAAGTCGGAAAAACAAATTGTTTTATCTATATGTTTTAATGAAGAATGAAAGCTATCGTTATTCTCATATGTATATATTTTTTTTACGGAATCAATTAATGCTAATTTTTTTGTTATCACTCCTGTTCCAGCACCTAACTCAACAACGATACCTTCATCTGATATGTGTGAAACCATTTCATTGACTAAAAATCGGCTACTCGGTATTACAGAGCCTGTATTTTTTGGGTTTCTTAAAAATTCAATAATCACTGTATAAAATTATTCATGAAAAATGGAGACTTTCATTATCTCATAAAAAATCTTAAGTAAATATGCTTAACAGTGATTCAAGGCCCATGATTTCATTTTTTTTCTCATAAATGCTAATGAAATCGATAAAATCTTCAAAAATCCATAGAAATCGAATTTTTTCTATCAGATTGAATCTATTAAAGATCTTAAAAAAGAAAAGTGAATCAAAAAAGCTCAACTGCGATGTGGGCGAGATCATATAAATGAATTTTAATCACAAAAAAAAGAGAGTATCGCTCTCTCTTTGGCCCCGCCCATCTTAAAGGATGCTGTTTTTTATATAATTTACAATTACTTACAATAAAAACAGAAAGGCTTCAATATACCCAATGAAATTGACGCTGCACTCCTGCACCAAAGAAGTGAAGCCCCTCGGCATAGAGTGACTCTGTGATTGGGCTGAACGAGCTTACGCCAAAAAGCACGCCTGAATATATCAAAAATCAATCATTTAAACATGCTTATACCCATGTTCTTTGCTCGTTAAGCTGATATTGCACTGAAAAATAACACTGAGGGCAAAGCGTTCATTTTCAATAACCCGTAATACCCGTCGCTTTTGAACTTGATTTGATGCTGACGACGCTCACTCAACCCAATCAGAGTAGATCTTCAGGCTTTTTGGGTATACATCTTCATGTCATCAGGATAAGGTCTCATTTTGCGTGAAATGAGTGAGTCTTTATGCAAGTGCTAAGAAAAAAACGTATTGGTATCATCGGCGGGATGGGCAACGAAGCGATGCTTGATTTACTTAAAAAAATTTCGTCTTTTCATGATTCACAACAATATGAATTTATTGCCTTTGGAAACGCAAGATTGGCCTATAAACCGAACGAAGTCATGCAAACTTGGGGACCTCGCGATTTAGCAGAATTACGCAAAAAAGACACCGCCCTTTTCACCTTAGATTTGATGCAGAAACTGAATGTCGACTGCGTGGGTTTAGCCTGTAACAGTGCACATGATCTTTTCCGAAAGCTTATCCCCAAGGTCCGCATCCCCTTTGTCGATATGATCAAAGAAACCGCACAAGCGATTGTAGGAACACATGATAACGTTCTCGTGATGGGCGTGGACAGCATTATTCAATCTGAGCTCTATCAAAAAGCGTTAAAAGAAAAAGGGATTTCCTCTTCTATCAGCTCTTTTGAAAATCAAAAGAAAATAATGGAGGCCATCTATAACAAGGATTTTGGAATAAAAACAGCCAAAATAACTCTAAAAGCGCAAAGACTATTATGCGAGGTCATTAAAAATGAATATCGACAACAAAACATCCGTAAAGTCATATTAGGATGTACTGAATTGCCTCTGGCATTGACGCAAAAAGATTGTGAACAATTTAAAGAAGAAGGCCTTATTCCAAATGAGATCGAAATGATTGATGCATCTCATATTTTAGGACGCGCTTTATTAAACAGTGCAATAAAAAGAGGCTCACGCGACGCGACTCTTAAGGTGTCTCAAGGGCAACATACGGATTGGTTTGCGCCTTTAACCTTTAAAGTCGACTCCCCTTTTCAAATGGCATGTATCCAAGAGAAAATCATTCAAAAAAGCATTTCCATTTTAGCGAAACAAGGAAAAACAATCACAGGAAGTTATGTTCATATTCCCACCTTGTTTATTTCAAATAGCGCAAAGGATGCCTTAAAAACAATAGAAGACAGGGGGATCCCTCTTTTTAATGCAAATAAAAACCTCAATATAAAAATCGAAAAAGCCCTTCTCGCTTATTACGATCCAACAAATTCAAGCGCGACTCAGTTCAACTAAATAAACAAATATTATTTTAATTTTAATAGATTCCAGGAAAATACAATGAAGAAGGAATACTTATCTCTTTCATTAATGGAAAGTAGGATTCTATCCTTTATTAAAACAATACCTCTTCGCGCTAAAATTAAAACAAAAAAGACATCGATATATACCTGTCGCCTTTGAAGCTACGTGGGTGTCGGCTACGCTCGCTTCGCCCAATCACAGAGTCCATCTATGCTCAGGCGCCTCACTCGCTTGGCGCAGGCGCGCAACGTCAAGTGTCTTGGGTATATTTATCATTTTCATCCCTCATTTCACACCTCAGCGCCTCCACCTCGATTATTTAAAATATGACATTGAAACAAATTTGAAATGCACATTTATCAGCAGGCCTTATGCGAAGATATATTTTTATAGGCAATATCTGATCGCAATGCCTATAAATCAATGTTGTTTTCTCGTGTGTGGAATGTCGGTTTCATTTCTTTATTCCGTTATATTCTTTATTTGTAATTCTTTAGGGACCTCAAAAAACATATTTTCTTCACGCCCTTTTAGCTCTTCAACCTTCGCCTCAGCTCCCCCAAAACGCTGAATACGCTCAATGATCAAATTAACTAGATTTTCAGGCGCGGAGGCGCCTGCGGTGATCCCCACATGCTTTATACCCTCGAACCATTGAGGGAGCAGCTCCTCTGGACTGTCGGTCAGGTAGGCTTTCGTTCCGAGTTTTTCGCTCAACTCTCGCAAGCGGTTTGAATTGGAGCTGTTTTTTGATCCGACCACAACCACAAGTTCGCAAAGACGCGCAAGATCCCGTACTGCATCTTGTCTGTTTTGCGTTGCATAGCAAATGTCGTTTTTACGCGGGCCTTGGATCTCAGGAAAAATCACCTTCAACATTTTAATCACCTCTGCCGTTTCATCCACAGAAAGCGTGGTTTGACTAACAAAATGTAAATTCAAAGGATCTTTTATTTTAAGCTGATGAACATCTTCAGGTTTTTCGACTAAATACATTCCCCCATTGGGGCTCACATATTGCCCCATGGTGCCTTCTACTTCAGGATGACCTGCATGCCCGATTAAAACCACTTCTCTGTCTTTTCGGCTTGCTCGTGCAACTTCCATATGCACTTTCGTTACTAAAGGACAGGTCGCATCAAACACGGTCAAACCACGTGATTGCGCTTCATTTCTTACCGCTTGAGAAACCCCGTGAGCTGAAAAAATAACAATGGCGTTGTCCGGCACGTCAGTCAGCTCTTCGACAAATACCGCACCACGAGATTTCAATCCTTCCACAACAAAACGGTTATGTACCACTTCGTGGCGAACATAAATTGGAGAAGGAAATTGCGCTAATGCACACTCCACAATACTGATGGCTCTGTCAACGCCAGCACAAAAACCGCGAGGGTTCGCAAGCATGATTTTCATAAAATGCCTTCTATTGAACGCTGAGGATCTCAACATCAAAAATAACACGATGCCCCGCCAATGGGTGATTAAAATCGACCGTCACTGACTCACCGAGCACCTTCGTAATAACACCTGGAATATCTTGATTTGATGGACCAGAAAACGCAATGATCACCCCTTCTTCCGCTGGCATATCAGCGCCAAACAATGCACGATTCATATGATGAATATTGTCAGGATTAGGCAAGCCAAATGCCTCTTCCGGCTCCAGAGTAAAAGAGGCTTTTTCTCCTGCATGCAAACCCAAAAGGCAGGCTTCAAAAGCCCCAGTTAAGCTGCCGTCACCCATCATCAATTTGGCGGGTTTTCCTGTTTTTTCTGTGGCTTCCGCCACGGATCCATCGGTGAGTTTTATCGTAAAATGCATTAAAACTTCACTGTTTTTTTCTATTTTCTTTGTCATCCTTTGACCTCCGTATTTTTATTTTCTCGTCATTGATACCCGTCGTCTTTGTCACTGCACGCTTGTTGGCTTCGTTCTCAAAACTCAATCAGATAGAACACCGATGCGCAGACGCTTTTGCTTGTGTTTTTGCTTTTAGCATCCATCTGCATCTTCAGATGTTTTGGGTATTAACATCTGCTTTGATTCAAAATAAACACAGCGTACAAAAGTACGCTGTGTTGTCATAAAGGTCATTTTGAATGCCAGTGCATCACTGGGTTTTTGTGTCTGACGATCTAGACTCGAGAAAACCGTCCAGCACAATCAAGCCCGCACCAACACAAATCGCCATATCCGCTACATTAAAAGCGGGCCAATGTGCGCTTCCCACATAAAAATCCAGGAAATCAACAACATAACCATGAACCAAACGATCGTATAAATTACCTAATGCGCCACCTATCACCAAGGAATAAGCAATACTCAGGATTTTATTGTTTGCATTCAAACCACGCATCCAATAAACCAAAACTCCCGTGACACCTAAAGCAATGGCGGACAAAAACCAACGCTGCCAGCCCCCAGCATCACTCAAAAAACTAAAGGCGGCGCCGTAGTTATGCACATAAATAAGATTAAAAAAGGGCAGAATCTCAATACGGTTATCCCAACCGTAACCCAGACTCTCCATCACCCATAATTTTGTGCCAATATCCAGCAAAAACATTAAAAGTGCAATCCACAACCAGCGTAAGCCTGATCCGTATATCGTCGTTGGTTTCATTAAAGTCTCAACTCTTATTAGACAAATTGACGATTTTCACCTTCGCCGTCAACATTGCTGACACAACGACCACATATTTCCTTATGGCCTTCAAGCGTTCCCACATCCGAAACATAATGCCAGCAACGCTCACATTTTTCCGACTCTGATTTCTTCAATAGCACAGACAAGCCCTCAAGCTCTGTCGGCATCGCCATTTCAGGAACAATCTCAGAAGCAATAACCTGGGCCACAGAAGTCAAAAGAACAAAACGCAGCTCATCGCCTAATGCATTGAGCTTTTCAGCCAAAGCGGGGGCTGCATATAAAGTCACCTCGGCTTCAAGAGAGCCACCAATGGTTTTATCCGCGCGAGCCTGCTCCAAGACTTTGTTTACTGCAGCACGAACCTGCAATAAAGTATCCCAAAATCCGTTGTTCAATGTTTCGTCATCGGATAAAGGCGTTAACCCTTCATACCAGACTTCGGTAAAGACATACTGACTGCGCGGGGTTTTGTTCGCTTGTATCGAAGGAAGCTCATTCCAAATGTCGTCTGCTGTAAATGACATAATGGGCGCCATCCAACGCACTAAGGCTTCAGCGATATGGAATAAAGCGGTCTGACAACTGCGCTGTGCATGTCCCCCTGTTTTCGCGGTATATTGCCTGTCTTTAATGATATCGAGATAAAAAGATCCCATTTCAACAGAACAAAACTGCATCAAGCGCTGGCTCACTTGCAGAAAATTATACTCATTGTAAGCCTTTACTATTTCTTCTTGTGCTTCTAATGCCTTTCCAACAGCCCAACGATCCACAATCACAAGATCGTCCATTTCAAGCAGATCTGTTTCAGGATTAAACCCATTGAGATTAGAAAGTAAAAAACGGGCCGTATTTCGAATGCGCCGATACACGTCTGCACTGCGATTTAATATTTGATCAGAAACGGTCATTTCTGCAGTGTAATCCGTAGAAGCCACCCACAGACGCAAAATATCACCGCCAAGTTTGTTCATCACCTCTTGAGGAGAAACAACATTCCCAATGGATTTCGACATTTTGCGACCTTGTCCGTCCACAGTAAAACCATGCGTAAGCACTTGCTTATAGGGCGCACGGCCTTTCATTGCAACAGACGTCATAAGAGAAGACTGGAACCAACCCCGGTGTTGATCAGAACCTTCTAAATACATATCCGCTTCATTGCCAGCAAACTCAGAACGTTGATCCACTACGGCGTAATGGGTTGCACCAGAATCAAACCAAACATCTAAGGTATCCAAGACTTTTTCATAGTCTTTGGCGTCATCCCCTAAAACTGCGTCAATATCTAGATCCCACCAAGCTTGTATGCCTTTTTCTTCTACTTTTTGAGCCACAATTTCAATCAAAGACAAGGTATCAGGGTGCAACTGCGCTGTTTCTTTATGTACAAAAAGGGCGATGGGCACACCCCAAGTCCGTTGACGTGAAATACACCAATCAGGACGGCCTTCAACCATGGCTTCAATGCGGTTTTGACCCCACTCAGGGATCCATTGTACATTTTTAATTTCTTCCAATGCTTTTTCACGCAAACCTGCTTTTTCCATCGAAATAAACCACTGAGGGGTCGCGCGGAAAATAATCGGGGTTTTGTGTCTCCAGCAATGGGGATAGCTGTGGACCATATCAGCATGATGCAACAAAGCACCACGCTCTTTAAGCACCTCTAATACGCTCGCATTCGCTTTAAAGACATGTTGACCTGCAAAAAGAGGCGTTTCAGGCAAATAGACCCCGTTGCTTCCAACAGGATTGGCCACTTCAAGCTTGTATTTCATTCCTACAACAAAGTCTTCTTGACCATGAGCTGGGGCGGTATGCACCACACCGGTGCCCGTCTCCGTTGTGACGTGATCAGCGCAAACGACAGGCACATCAAAATCATAAAAAGGGTGTTGGAAACGCAATAATTCTAAATTTTCGCCGCTGCAGGTGCCTAATGCATGAAAGGATTCGATGCCAACACGGGCAACAAGCTGTGAAACCAAATCCGAAGCGATAATTAAGCGTTTCGGGATCTCACCTTCAACCTGAAGCAGTGTGTATTCCAACGCATCCGACACGGCAACAGCGCGGTTCGCCGGAAGCGTCCAAGGCGTGGTAGTCCAAATCACAATTGAAAGCGCGCCCTGCCCATCACCTTGGCTCAGATCAAATGCCGACAAAACCGCTTGCTCATCGACAGCGCCAAACAAGACATCAATGGAAGGAGAGGTTTTGTTTTCATACTCAACCTCCGCTTCTGCTAAAGCCGATCCGCAGTCGGTACACCAGTGCACAGGCTTAAAGCCTTTATGCAAATGACCATTGGCCGCAATTTTTCCAAGACCACGGATAATGTTGGCTTCTGTATCAAAATCCATCGTCAGATACGGTTTATCCCACTCACCCAAAACGCCAAGACGTTTAAAATCCGCTTTTTGGCCTTCAACTTGTTTCGCGGCATATTCACGACATAACTGACGAAACTCGGCGGCAGTCACCTTCTTGCCTGGTTTTCCCACTTTTTTCTCAACCATGAGTTCAATGGGTAAACCGTGACAATCCCAACCCGGAATATACGGAGTATCAAAATCTGAAAGGGTTTTCGATTTATTAATAATGTCTTTAAGAATTTTATTTACAGAGTGGCCTATATGGATATTTCCGTTCGCGTAAGGAGGGCCATCATGCAAAATGAAGGTAGGTTTTCCTTTTTTCGCTTTGCGAATTTCTCCGTAAAGATCTTCGTCATACCAGCGTTTTAGTATTTGAGGCTCACGCTGTGCAAGATTACCGCGCATAGGAAAAGCAGTTTCCGGCAGATTTAAAGTCTCTTTAAAGTCACTCATTAATAATTTATTCCGTATGGACATTTTAAATATTATCTTGAGCACAAAGCCACACACGTGCAGCCTCGGCATCAAGTTCAATTTGCGCTTTTAGCTCATCAAATGAATTAAATTTAATCTCATCTCGCAGCTTATGAAGAAATTGAACATCAAGGCGCATACCATAAAGATTTTGATTTAAATCGAAAAGATGAACTTCTAAAAGTGGGTGTATTCCATTGAGGGTCGGACGTCGCCCAACATTGGCAACCCCGCCCAGTCTTCGTTCTTTATTTACGCCTCCTACATTCACCACATACACACCCGAAAGCGGTGAGAGAGTGCGTTTTAGTGGAATATTGGCCGTTGGAAAACCAATATTCCGTCCTAATTTCTTTCCGTGTGAAACACGGCCTGTGATCATATAAGGGCGCCCCAGCATCCGCTCAGCGCCTTTCAGATCTCCGTTTAATAATGCAAAACGAATTGCCGTACTGCTGACCCTTTGTTCAAACACGGTGAAACTTTGGGTGCTAACCACTTCAAATCCTGCAACTTGTGCTTCTTTTTGAAGATACGAAAAATCGCCTTTTCGCTGCGCTGCAAAACGAAAATCATCCCCAACGACCAGAAATCTAACACCCAATTGTTTTACCAACAAGTGATGAACAAAATCATAAGGGGTCATCTTTGCAAATTTCTTATTGAAATTGACCACTAAAAGACGGTCAATCCCCGCAATTTTAAACTGAGTGTATTTGTCTCGAAGCGGGGTTAATCTCGCAGGAACACCTTGAGCACAAAGAAGCTCTTGAGGCTGAGGCTCAAAGATCATAACAACAGAAGGCAAACCCAATTCTTTCGCTTTTTCGACAACACAGCGAAGCACTTTCTGATGACCAAGATGTACGCCATCAAAATTACCAATAGTCAAAACGCAGCCACGACGTTGGCCGCTGAGATGATGAATACCTCGGATCAATTCCATAATGATTAGACTGCGCCCCTGACTCTCCGATAAAAGAGCGATAAATTATATACGAATCAAGCGAATGAATCAGACTTGAGCGCGAAGATGATGCGGCCGAACCCCAAACACAAACAAGCCTCCAAGATAAGTGCACGCCGCAAGAGAAATAAAGCCCATTAATGTATAACCTCTTTCCCATAAATTCATGGAGAGCCATTGTGCATTTTCTGGGAGCAAATAATAAATAACGCCGCCCATAATAAGAACAGAAGCCAACAAGCGAACCAGAAAAACAAAGGTGTCTTTGCTGAGACGATACACCCCTTGTTGATGCAAACCACGGTACAATAAAGTCGCATTCAACCAAGCAGACAAGGCTGTCGCAATCGCAAGTCCTACATAACTAAAGAAATACGCAAAAATAAGGTTAAATAGCATATTGCTCGCCATCGCAATAATGCCATAGCGGACAGGGGTTTTTGTATCTTGTCTCGCATAAAATCCAGGAGCAAGCACCTTGATTAACATAAAACTTAAAAGCCCTGAAGAATAAGCAATCAAGGATAAACCTGCCGCATTCACATCAGAAGGACTGAATTCTCCACGCATAAACAAGACCATCAACATGGGTTTCGCCAACATGATCATGCCACACATCGCAGGAATACCCAGCAACAAGACCATGCGCACTCCCCAATCCATGGTATTTGAAAACTGCGAAGATGATTGCTCTACATGTTTTTTTGATAATGCTGGCAAAATCACTGTCGCAATCGCAATGCCAAACAACCCCAAAGGAAATTCCAACAAACGATCCGAATAATAAAGCCAACTAATAGAGCCTGTCGCCAGAAAGCTGGCGATGAAAGTATCAAGCAGCAAATTTATTTGGCTAACAGAAACACCAAAAATCGCTGGGATCATGAGGGTTCGGATTTTTACAACCCCTGGGTATGACCAACCCCATTTAGGGCGAACCAACATGCCTTCTTGACGTAAAAATGGAAATTGAAAAATAAATTGAGCAAGACCACCTAAGAAAACCCCAATGCCTAAACCAATTTCAGGCTGATCTAAATGAGGCGCGATAAAAAGGGCCGCACTGATCATGGCAATATTCAAAAAGACGGGGGTAAAGGATGAAACAGCAAAACGACCTAAGGTATTTAAGATGGAGCCTGACAAGGCAACAAAAGTAATAAACCACAAATAAGGAAAGGTGATTTTTAAAATAATTGAAGCCAACTCAAATTTACCTGAATCAGGTCCATCATTGGCCCAATCAAGAAACCACCCCATTCCAAACAAGGCTGTGATCACAGGTGATGCAATCACACCCACGGCCGTAACGAGTGTGACGAGAACGCCCAATGTACCTGATGTATAAGCAATCAGTTCTCTGACTTTATTTTTATCTTCACTTGCTTGATATTCAGAAAGAACAGGAATAAACGCCTGGGAAAATGCCCCTTCTGCAAAAAGACGTCGTAAAAAATTTGGAATTTTATTTGCAAAAAAGAAAACATCAGCCGAAGCCCCCGCTCCCATAAGATTTGCTATAACCACATCTCGAACAAGCCCCATGACACGCGAAAGCATTGTCATAAAGCTCACTATCATTCCTGACCGAAGCAATCGCTTTGACACCGAAAACCCTTTTCAATACATAAAAACGTCAAAATTTAAGGTATTTTCCACTTTATTTACGCTTTTTCATAGAGCACTAACGTGAAATCAACTCCGCCGCGCATTCCTTGAAAAGCGGATCTAAAGAAAAAATAGGGAGTAAATCAAGGGCCATATTAACCGCGATAATCCCCATACGCCAATCCTGATAGCGATTCGACGCATATTTGCACAAATGAATTGACAAAACACCTCAAACGGGGCATATTTCGTGGCCTAAAATTGTCACAGAATATCAGATTTTGGAGTAAATCCTTTGGCGAACATTAAATCAGCTAAGAAGCGTGCAATTCAATCAGAGAAGCGTCGTAAGCACAATGCAAGCCGTCGCTCAATGATGCGTACCTTCTTAAAGAAAACGATTGTAGCAATTGCTGCTGGCGACAAAGAAGCTGCGACTAAAGCATTTTCTGAAGCGCAACCTATTTTGGATCGTATGGCCACAAAAGGCCTTATCCATAAAAATAAGGCTGCGCGTCATAAATCTAATTTGGCAGCTCAAATCAACGCCCTGTAATTTTGCGTTGACTTGAATAAAAAAACCGACAATTAATGTCGGTTTTTTTATTCCTCTTTTTTAAAGAGACCGCTTCTTTTTAATCTGCTTCGTTTTTCTTCCACTCCCTCTCCTTTTTTTTTGAAAAGAATTCAATGCATTTTCATTCAAAATAGATTTTTTCTTTATCCAAGATATTTGAAAATGCGCCTA
>CAMRDW010000030.1 GCA_947041315.1 uncultured Enterovibrio sp. | reverse complement strand
ATACGTACTTTATTGCTTTGTGTTTCCTCTTTTCAAAGAAACGAAAACAGAAAGGCATACGAAATGATCGACAGAGAAGACCCGATTCAAATGAAATAAAACAAAAACCAACAATACATTAAAAACGTACGCCTTTTTATAGAAAGGCATTTATCCACTTTAAAATAGAAAAGAGAATTTCATTGGAACAGAATCTTGTCATTGGATCTGATAATAACAGCCCACTGGTTCCCGTTATCAGCCTCAGTCTTTTTGCCGTCGCTTCAGGCTTCTTGATGAGCCTCATTCCCTTGGCTCTTGAAGCTCGGGACATGTCATTGACTCTTGCTCCTTGGCTTGCAAGTATTTTTTATGCTGGGCTTTTAGGAGGATCCCTTATTAGTGCATGGATTGTCGCTAAAATAGGACATCGCCCAGCCTTGATCTCCTTCTTATTTATTATCGTCTTGACGATTGCCTTAATGATGTTCTTTGCTTCCCCTTCCATCTGGCTCGGTGCGCGTTTCGTTGCTGGTGTCGCTGTTGCCGGAGTTTTCGTTGCAATTGAGTCATGGCTGCTTATGGCTGAGACAGAAAAAGCAAAAGCAAAACGTTTGGGTCTTTACATGACCTCTCTTTATGGGGGTTCAGCCTTAGGACAATTGGGTATATCACTGTTTGGAACCGACACCGCGCTTCCATTAATGATCATCATAAGCTTAATTACTCTGGCCATGTTGCCCCCGATCTTTCTTCGTACAGGCCAACCCAAAAAGATAGCGCATACTGCCATCAAACTAAATGAAATTAAAACCTTGCCTTCAGCATCTTACATAGGATGCATTGTTTCTGGTCTGGTGCTCGGTGCCATTTATGGTTTACTGCCTATCGAGCTAAAAACGCGTTATAGCCACGATCAAGTCGGTTCTTTAATGGCCGTCGTTATTTTAGGTGGAATGCTTGTTCAACCTCTTGTTAGCTGGCTTAATTCTCGTATCGAAAAAGCATTACTCATGGGATTATTCAGTTTACTGGGAATACTCTCTATCGCCATGATTGAAATTGCAACAGTCACCGCAGGTATGATGACGGGTTTATTTTTACTCGGCGCCTCCGCTTTTGCCTTGTACCCTATTGCAATCACCTTGGCATGTCGCAATCTAACAAAGTCAAAAATTATTGCCGCAGCAGAACTCATGCTATTAAGTTACAGCATAGGCTCCGTCATAGGCCCTATTGTTGCAGGTGCCAGCATGACAATAAAAAGCGGTCTTATGCTCTATCTCAGCATCTGTTTTGCCGCAACCTTGGTTTATATGCTGCTTTCAAGCAGACGCCATCGTCGCCGTGTTGAGCAAAGCATGACTACACAGACACCCATCGACCTCTAAACAAACTTTTATTCATTAAACGGCAAAAGAAATTTCACATACGTGTTTTTTTTGCCGTTTAATAGCACGAAGTTTAAAGATGCCGCTCAGCGACAAGTCAGAAAAGCCCTCTGGGCATTGGTATACCCAGAGAAATTGAAGATACATACAGAGGCTTCAAACGAGTGAACTCCCAGAGCATAGACGGGCTCTGTGATAGAGCGAAGTGAACCTAGCCAAGAGCTCCCTACTGCACGTCAGCTCTAATACCCGTACAGCTTAAAAATATACCGAAGGCTTTTATATGGACTTACAAAAGCAGAATATTTCAAGCCTAAAGTGCTTGCGTATAAACGCTTAGAGCACTAACAAAATGTCTCGGGGAAAATTCAAGGGATCTCCTTTTTCATCCGTCATTTCGCACCTACAAAAAATAATATCAATTTTTAGTCATTTAATTACTGACTTAAGCGCCAAAAAATCTAGATACAAAGATGACGCTACGTAAAAAATAGTGTTTTTAGTTGGCGTTTCACCGGTAAATTGTAATAAATCGATATGTGCTTCGGAACAACGGGCTCATGAGCCCTCGCTACACTTTAAATCTCTTGAAAACCTCAAGATCTTTATGGTCATCACAGCGTATTTTTGCCAAAATGCCCCTCTTCTTTCTAACATTCACGATTATAAAATCTAATGACCGCTCAACTCATTGATGGAAAACTGATATCAAAAACAATTTGTCAAGACGTCACCGCGCGTGTACACGCGAGAAAAAGGGCGGGATTACGCGCGCCAGGCCTTGCCGTGATCCTTGTAGGAGAAGATCCCGCATCGCAAGTTTATGTTGGAAGTAAACGCCGTATTTGTGAAGAAGTTGGTTTTATATCAAAATCTTACGATTTATCAGCCGCCACAAGCGAAGATGAATTGCTGACGCTCATCGATGATTTAAATGCAAACTCACACATCGATGGCATTCTCGTACAGCTCCCTCTTCCCGCCCACATAGACACAAGCAAAATCATTGAGCGTATCCATCCTGAAAAAGATGTCGATGGTTTTCACCCTTATAATGTGGGGCGATTATGTCAAAGAATGCCGAAACTGCGCCCTTGTACGCCAAAAGGGATCATCACGTTACTTGAGCACTATAATATTGCGCTTCAAGGGAAACATGCCGTTATCGTGGGCGCATCAAATATTGTGGGTAGGCCAATGACAATGGAGCTGCTGCTTACAGGCTGCACCACCACCACCTGTCATCGTTTTACTAAAAATCTTGAGCAACATGTGCGTCAAGCCGATCTTTTGGTTGTCGCCGTCGGAAAAGCCAATTTCATTCCAGGAGAGTGGATCAAAGAAGGGGCCGTGGTGATTGATGTGGGTATTAATCGTCTTGAAAATGGGAAACTTGCAGGAGATATCGAGTTCATAACAGCCCAAGAGCGAGCAAGCTATATCACACCAGTACCAGGCGGCGTAGGGCCCATGACCGTCGCAAGTTTAATTGAAAATACCTTACTGGCTTGCGAACAATTTCATTCAAACTAAAAGCAAAAAAAATGACCTCATTGCGAGGTCACTTCTTTTTAACGCTCTAATTCTAAATTCAAACTTCGTTATCTAAAGCTTCAACACCTTCTAAATTGAGTTTCAAAATGACCCCAACCAGAATAATGTAAAAATACACCAAGTGGGTATGATGAAAAGGCACATCGGTAAGGCCTGCCAAAAAAATCATTAAAACAACCGCACTGATCAGTGGATATATTTTAAACGATATTTTGCCTTGTTTTTCAAAAAATAACATAGAGCTAAAAAGCCAAACAATCAGCAAAACCAAACCAAAAACACCATACCTTGTATAAGTATCAATCAATTGATTATGCAAATGAGGCTGCTGAGCGGCAACGCTATTTTCTATCTCGTTGATGCTTTCTTTTAATCTTTTTTTACCTAATCCAAGACCCCATTGATCCTTTGTTAAATTGATCCCTTTTTCCCATAACTCTAATCTTGCACCAATAGACGTTTCATAATTCCCATTTAATAAATACTGAACTTCCGTCACCGTCGTATTTATTCTTTCGTTTATTTTATCTTCAAAAGCAAAATAAAAAAGGCCCGAAGAAAATAAAAAAATCAAAGTACATATTAAATAATTTTGACGAAAATAAAGAGAGAGTCGAAGAATCAAATAAAATGCAACAAGAGGGAAAAATAAAATCACGCCCCTTACATCAGTAAGAATAAGCGCCACAGTTGAAAAAACAACTGCAATTACCGCTAAAATTCGAAGCGTTTTTTCCTTATTTTCAAATGCAATGTTTAACGAAATTAAACCTAAAACAGAAGAATAAAGGGCATATGGTATAGGATTAATTGCAATCCCTACCCGCTGAATCCCCAGATGAAAAAATTCGTATAACGCATTAAAACCGCAAACAAAAGCAGATAAAACAAAAATATATTTCACCCAGCGAGCAGAAATAAGACGCCATGGTACAAATGCAAGATAAAGCAAACTGAGCAAAACCGTTCTCGGGAACCCAAAATCATCCCCACGAAAAAGATGCGCTATAGTCGAAAAAACAAACAACAACACACTGATAATAAAGAGAGGTCGAACAGCCCTGTTCAAGCTATTTTCTTTTATCGAAGACGGATAAAAAAAGAGCGAATACAAGAACACAAGCGGTATCAAGCGAGAAAGAAGCCACTTTGTATCTGTAAAATTAAACATCACTCCTAAGACCAAAACTAAAGGACTTAGAAGAAAAATAATTTCAGCTATGCGCTTGAAATTATAAGGTTTTATGTATTTAGATTGAGAGGTTATCATTTAATTTCTTGTTAGCTCCTTGATTCAAACTATCAATCAATAAAAGAAATATAAATAGATGAATCAGGAAAGGTTTGTATCGCTTCCCTGCATTTTACATCAAAAAATACTCTTCGAAATCGAAATTATCACGATAAATAATTACTGATAAAAAATCTCAAAAAATCCTTTGATTATTTAACAAAGAGCACATTAAAAAACAGCCGCTTTGAGACTAAATTTAAAGCAACAGCACAAAAATTAAAGCGATTCTTTAAAAGAAATCTTCATATAAAAGAAACACCTATTCTAAAAGATGAATAATTTATATTATTACATAATAAAAACGTTACACTTTTAATGTGTTCACATTTTTTGCTTTTTTTCAAACATTTTCAATAACATATATTTCTTGTAACCCGAATAGATCTCTCTCGATATCTTTCTGTACCAAGGCGTTTTTAATACGTCATCAAGTTGAATAGTAGAAACATGCTGACCATGATCTCGTATAAAATGCGGTGTTAGATGGTAAGAATATTGTCCATGAATATAGTTTGCACCGACAAAGCAATCAACGGGCAAAGACCAACGGTGTTTCACTAACTTTGCTGCAGCTTTCGGGGATATCGCATAAGCACGAAGCCCACCAAAATTGTCTTTCATGAGATTAATTTTGTGATGATCATCGTTAAAAACACAAGAATGCTCAGCGCCATCATCCATGGCCTCTAACCTTAAAAAACCAAATTCATCCACTTTTTTCTTCGCGAATTCAAGTATCTCGATTGCATCATCGTGAATTTTAATATCATCTTCACAGACAATGATGGACTGATTTAATTCGATGCATTTAATCCAAAGTGAATAGTGACTCGCATAACACCCGATCTCTCCTTTGGAAGGCATTTTTCCACTGGTCAACCAACGCCTTTTTAAATAGTCATAATCTTCGGCAAGCAAAGGCACTCCTTGATGACCATCAATCGCATCAAAAAAGGTAAAATCAACCCCCTTGCTGGCAAATTCCTGAGAGACCAACTCGCGACGCTCTTGACTTCGCTTAAGACTGATCACATACACGTTGTCCGTTGCCATAAATACCTTTTAATCCAGCAAAATAAATAAAGCTGGATCATAACGCAAAAAATGAGCATATTCGACACTTATCACTTCTGATATGTGCTCTAATCTCCATGAATGCGCGCCTCACCTCAACTTTTTAACCGTCATTCTTCACATGACAAGAACGTATCGTTTTCTAGGCAATCTTGTGAAAGGCAGCTCATTTACCCTTTTTTTACATAGCGCGCCGTTAAAGCAGGATTTATTAGGTCGTTACTTTTAATTCTTCCTAGAAAACAATGTTATTCTTTTCATGTGCGAAATAACGGATTAAGGCGTTTCAGTCTCTATTATTCGCCCTTTCGCACCGTATATCGATTTATTACAATTTACCTTTGAAACTCAAACTAAAAATTTTATTTTTCATCTCGCCTCACCTCTAGACCTGGGTTTTTAGGCATTTTCGTTGTGGTATAACAAAAGATCAATATTATTTTTATAGGTGCGAAATGTCGGATTTAAACAAAAAACAAAATTAAAAAATAAAGTCAATATAAAAACAATTGACTCTAAACCAAAAAACATGCAGGAACTCTTCTTATCTTTCCAATTTAAAACTGGGTTAAATGAAAATAACACATTGAAAATTCATATTTTAAATATGGGAATCAATGAGGCATTTTAAGTAGACTATGGTTCGTTACAATATCGGTTTTATGCTTTTTTCCTTTCAATTCGTCGTTTTAAAAAAGAAGAAATTTTAGATTGATGGCTTAAAAACACCATATAAAGCAAAAAACAAACAATAAAAGAAAGAAACATAATAACTTCAGGTATCCTTTCAATTTCACCGTAAATTCCAAAAGCAGCAAAAGAAAGTGAAATTAAGAAAATAACAGAAAGTGTTTGAATTGATGTTAGACCGAAACGTTGAAATATATGATGAAGATGCTCTCTATCGGGTTTAAAGGGAGAATCGCCTCGAAGAATTCGGCGAATCATAATAGCAGCCATATCCATTAATGGCAAAGCAATTAACCACAAAGATGTCACCGGCCGTAATGCAGAATGCGTTCCATTTTGACTTGATAATAATAAAAACCAAATAACGGTAAAGCCTATGAGCATGCTTCCTGCGTCTCCCATAAAAACTTTTCTTTTTCGACCAAAAAGACCGAGATTTAATGTTATATAAGGTAAAATAACGGCAATCAAAACAACACACATATAAGCCAAATTATATTGACCCGCCAATGACAACAAAAAGCCTAATCCTGCAAAAGTGACGATAGATAATCCGCCGAGTAAACCATCAATTCCATCGACCATATTGAATGCATTAATTGCAGCAATGACACCGAAAATAGTAATGAGATAACCAAAATCTCCAAGGGTCACATTCCCAAGACCGAAAATATTTCCCAATGTATTGAGTTCAATTCCACCAAGATACATCATTCCAATAGAAATTAATGCTTGGATAAAAAATCTGAACTTATAACTGATATCAAACTTATCATCTAAAGCCCCTATAACCACGAGAAGAATAATGCAAGATGCGTACAAGCCTGCATTGGGAATAATTGTCGGGTTATAAAATAAAAAATAGAGCAATGAAAAGCAAATAGAAATCCCCCCGACAAGAGGGATCGAGCCTTGATGCAATTTGCGCACGTTAGGTTTGTCTACTAACCCTACCTTTCTCGCAATTTTGCGCATAACAAAGAGAATGGTAAATGACACAAATGTAAGGAGTAACAATTCGATAAGCTGGGTAAACACAAAAAAACCTAAATAATTGACAGTTTATGAATTTTAAATGAAGTTTGCGTTGATTCCCAGATATTTTTCTAATAAAAAATGAAAGCGAACTATATTTTCCCTTTTACGAGAACCGGCGGATTAAAATCAACATTAAGACCTGATAATTTATTATTATAATTGCCAAGCCACTTGATTTCTGATTTTCCAAACAAAATAAAAACAGCAGTGGAAAACAAAGTAATAACTGTTTTTGGATAACATTTAGAATCTACAATTAATAATTCTATTGGGATATTATTCGGCAAAATAAAATCAGAAAGTCCAGAATAATCACATTTTTCTTTTGGATGCGCTTTAATGTATATTACCGATGAATCATACTGAGATAAAATTTCCTTGTACATTTCCATTTTCATTTCAACAGAAATAGTATCATATATTTCTATAGGTTGTGTTATTAATAAAATAGCGTCATCTGAAAACACATGTTCACCGATATTAATGTTAAAAATTTGTCTCGTTATATTCCTGTCGGCTTCGGAAAGAAGGTTCCAATTGGAAACAATATCTAAAAACTCAGCTTTATCGTTCAAATCCTTTGGCCAACAATCTTCCAGTGTAAATAACACTTTATTGAATTTATTTGAGCGACCAGAAGCTAAAGAGTTTAACTTTAACCTATAAAAAAGACGCGCTTTAAATGATGATAATTTAATTATTTCATCATTCATTAAATAGTTAATATATCCGTGCTCAACAAAAATACGATTACAACGAAAATTCAAGCAAGGTGTCATATCATGAAAAGCATAAAAATAATCATCTGGTTCAACGTTTATCTTTTTTTTCGCATAAAACTGATAAGAGAGCTTATCAATAATAGATGTGTTTTTAATATTTATAATTTTAAAGCGCTCAGTCCTCGCAATAGGAAATCCTGATAAATTCAATACAGTAAATTCATCTTTCAAACCTAATCCGATCAATAAACTTAAAAATAGCTCTCTTACATTAGTCACTTCAAAATATCGCATTCTTTCTCCTTGTACAATAAAGAATAAAACACTAAAAAAATAAAGAAATATTGGACAGAAAAAACAGGATCATACAATATAGCGGCACTGAGTATAACCATCACACCAAACAAACATTTTCTATTTTTCATTTTCCTAATTTTATTTAGACAAAAAAAGAAAAACATTACAAAAAAAAGAAGCCCGTAATTTATCAATAATCGCAAAATTCCTGATTCAGTGTAAGTAACAAACCTATATATATAATGTCCGTCAAATAAACTTTTATTTAAATATGCCACATCTAATTTTGGTAAGTGCCCTAATCCAAACACAATATTCCCGAGACTCGAATCCAAATAGAATTCTAAAGCATTCGTCCAATTGACAACTCTATATGAAGTTATTTTTTCATATATTCCCAATTCAATAAAACTTGCTTGTTCATGATTGTACAAAAACGTAATAACTAATGGACTAAGAAAAACAATCAAACATATAAAAGATAACAATCTCAGTTTTAAAAATAGAAACAAACTCCCAAATAAAATGCTAAATAAAACCAACCGACTCCCTGTAAGAATTATAATCAATATAAGGAAACAAATTAGGAATACGTTTTTCTGACTTCGTGGTTCAAAGGATACAAGACAAATCACCCCCGTCATGGCAACTAAAGACAAACCAACCGGACTGCCGTCAAGACTCAATAACCTGGTTGCAAAGGGTATTATCTGATTTTCATATTCGATGTAATTGTATAAGCCATAACCTTTAAATACATAATAAAAAATCAATGATAAAATAGAAAATGCCAGACTGTAATAAATAATATACTTTGAAATTTTTATCGGATCTGTTTTTCTTGCGTAATCTATTAATATAATAAAAACAATAAGATTTAATGCATAGGCTTTTTGAAAGTAAATGAATAATGGTGTGCACATAAAAACAATCAGAGCAAAAAAGCTCGATTCCATTTTTTTTATTACAGTAAAATAAGAAAAGATCAATGTAATACAAATCAAACCTTGAAATATTTGTGCAACATCGTAATGGAGCCTATTGGTAAGAGCATAAAATAATGAAAATGTAAAAGTTAACCATAGTGTTAGATCTAAATTCTTATTTTCTATATATTTTTTCATATATTATAGTTACAAGACTTAAAGGTAATAAACGGCCTAAGACTTTAACAAAAAGGTTTCTAATAAATTCGAAAGGCCCTAAAAGCTTGCTTGAACGAAGGAGGTTTTGTATCACTAATTCTTCCTTCGCGTATGCAAAACCCACTTTTTTACTGTAATCATCCATTCTTACTCTCATATGACATTCATTTATATTATGAAATATTGCTCCATTTTTTGCCATATTTATCCAAAGAGCATAATCCTGACATTGATACAGACCATTATATCCACCCGCATCCAATACGGCACTTTTTCTATATATACAGCAGCCATGATTTACAGGGGATCTAAATTTAATTAATTTTATAATTTGATCATGGTTTTCCGGTAAGATACGGTAATGTTCACTTCCTGCCGAATTAAACTCAAGAATTGTAGAACTGAGGATATCAATGTTTTTATTTTTAAGAAGGAATCCCATTTGTTTTTCAAAACGTTCGGGCAAAGAAATATCATCAGAATCCATTCGTGCAATATATTCAAATTCACAATGCTTTATCCCCTCATTAAGGGCGTTTCCTTGTCCAATATTTGTTTCTAATTCGATAACTTTCAGATATGGAAGATCATCTTTAAAGTTACGGATAATACCCTCTATTTCAGGAGTCAAGGGACCATCACAAACAAGTATTATTTGAGATGGTTTAAGCGTTTGCCCTTTTGATATACTATAAAGTGCATCATAAAAAAGCTCAGGTTTATCATTTTTATATACTGTTATTAATACCGCAAACATTTCAGCACCTTACTGATGAAAAAACTGACTTTAAACCACTATCAATAGAATATCTTGAAGAAAAAATAGCATTGAATTTGGTTAAATTCATTGATGTATTTCTTGGTCTAACAATTTCATTGTCTATCAAGACAGAGGGGATTACATGTTTAGAATCTACATTACAGAGAACATATAGCTTCTTTAAAAAATCGTATTTACTGATTGAAACATCAGACCCTACATTCAATATTTGCCCACTAAGAGTCGAGTACAATTTTAAAATAGAATAAATTGCTTCTGACAATTGAAATGTTGACACCGGATTAAAATACACATCTTTATATCCTGATATTTCCTCTTTATTTTTTGCTGATTTATAGCCCCATTCAAAAAGAGAGTTTCCAGAAAGATCAGATTTAGAACCGTATATATTTGTTCTTAGAACAATTCCTCCTGAAGCGATAATGGGTGACTCTCCCAATAGCTTAGAATGGGCATAATAATTAATAGGATTCGGAATGTCGGTTTCAGACCAGTCCTTTTTATCTCCTGAATAAACAGAATCTGTAGAAATATATATATTCCTGCAATTTTGTTCTGACAAAAACTGAGATAATTCGACATGTGTTTTAAAGGCTAATGATTTATCTGACTCGCACAAAGAAAGATTAACAATTGCAGCACAATTAATCACAAGATCAGGTTTTAAACGAATTAGAGTCTCTTTTAGTTTGAACGTGTTCAAACAGTTCATATTTATGTCTGATCCAGATCGTGAAATGGTGATGGTCTCAGATATATCTTTTTGAATACGTAAATACTTTTCTAATACAACACCGAGCATTCCTGAACCACCAATAAGGACGATCTTCATTCTTTTAACTCGTGCAGATTATTTAATAGTACAACCATTTCATCAATTGATAATTGTTTTACATTATGAGAATGATAATCTAATTCGTGCGTTATTTCTTGTTCTCCATCATTTAGATAAGAAGTGTAATTCATGTCTCTATTGTCTAATGGAACACAATAATAACCTTTAAAATCTACAGCTTTAACCATTTCCTCTCGCGTTAAGAGTGTTTCGTAAATTTTCTCACCGTGTCTTGTTCCTATTGAAATAATTTCATGCTGATCAATCTTTTTATATTTACAGATTGCTTCTGCTAATTTTCCAATTGAAATAGCAGGGGACTGTTGAACGAAAGTATCACCTCCTTTTCCATTTTTAAAGGCAAATAAAACTAATTCGACCGCTTCATCAAGGCTCATCATAAAACGAGTCATATTTTCATCTGTTACCGTAATCGGTTTCCCATTATTTATTTGATCTATAAAGAAAGGAATAACAGAGCCTCTTGAGGCCATTACATTACCATACCGTGTGATACATAACTGTGTTTCATTTTTATCCAATCTACGCGCTTGTGAAATAATCACTTTTTCCATCATCGCTTTGGAAATACCCATCGCATTGATTGGATAAACGGCTTTGTCAGTGCTTAAACCAATGAGTTTTTTTACGGCGTATTTAACGGCACTATCTACTACATTTTTTGTACCTAATACATTAGTTTCAACTGCTTCCATTGGATAAAATTCACAAGAAGGAACCTGTTTTAATGCCGATGCATGGAAAACATAATCCACACCTTTCATTGCATAATCGACAGAAGCACGATTTCTAACATCTCCTAAATAAAATGTTATTTTCGCATTGTTAAACTTTTTTCTCATGTCATCTTGTTTTTTTTCATCTCTAGAAAAAATACGTATTTCTTTTATCTCTGTATTAATAAATCGTCGAACAACGGCGTTCCCAAAAGATCCCGTTCCACCTGTAATCAATAAAATTTTATTATCAAACATTATTTTTTCCTGCTAAAAGATAAAAACCAAGGCACATCATACCTTAGAGTAATTAGAAGTACAGAGAGTATCATCTGAAATAGTTTGGAGGCGATGAATGATATTGCAATACCAAATAAACCATAATACTGAATCAATATATAACTCAAAGAAATATGAATAATACCAGAAAAAACAGTCACTATTGATAAGGTTCCATTATCTTTGTGATGCAAAAAATAATTTGAAAGTATAAGCGTTACCCCTGAAAAGGTTTGCCCAATAATAAGCCATAATACCAATTCCTTAGCAGCGTTATACTCAGGAGTCACGAACCAACTCAATATGTAAGGAACAATTAAACATGAAACGATTCCCGTAACAATCATCATTGCTATCAATAAATATGCGCTTTTAACCGTGTCTTTAAATCGCGTCAAATTCTCTGATATCAAATTTCTACTCAGAATGGGATAATACACTTTATTCATTGCATCAAACAACATAAGTAATGCGTTACTGAATTGCATTGCAACCATATAGATCCCAACGCTTGTCACCCCTATCTTATCTGCAATAATAATCCTGTCAATTGAGGACATAAATGCCAATCCAATAAAATTAGGTAAGAGTAACAAGCCAGAACGAAACAATTCATGCATACTATTCATTTCTGGCGTTGCATTTTTAGTCGTAATGTATCCATATTTAAGAAGGAAAACAAAAGCCAAAATTGCAAACAAAATATTTGTTATAACAATTGAATATATGCGCGATTCAAGTGTTCCGTAAATATAAATTGCCATGCACGAAACAATTAACTCAAATGCAAATTTAAAAAGAAAGAAGAATAGATAGGCTCGACCATCACCTCTTACTTGTAACTGCCCCAAAAATATTTGAATTATATTTAAACTAAATCCTGTACATATTGCGTAATAAACAAACGACGTTTCAAGTCCAATATATTTACTTGCATTATCTCCAACAAAAAAGAAAACAATGAATATAATAAAACTATTTATTATCGCAATAAAAAAGGATGAATAAATTAGCTTTTCTTTATCATCTTTGCATGCGTCATCAAAGAACTTTCTATTTGATACAATATATCCAGAAAGACCAATGATACCAAATAATCCATATTGTATTAACTGAAAAATAGCCAGTTGACCATAGTCAGATGCAGAAAGTACCGAAACCAAAATTGGCAATAAAATAAATGGTATCAAAGCATTAATAAAATTGGAGAGTACAAAACTCAAACCGTTGCTGATTGATTTTCTCATTAATTCACTTTTCCACTGGATTGTTACGAAAAACAAAGATATTCGTTACAATCGCATGTTGGATAAAAGAGCTACTATAAAACAATATTTTTCCCTCTTTTAATTATACTTCACAGCCAATAAATGAAATCCTGATATTCAGCTAATCTTAAAGCAGAATATTGTTAGATTTACTGAGTACGATAGAACACATTTTTACAATAACTATTTATGGTTAACAATGACGCCAAACGAAGTATCATTTTGGAAGCTACAATTCTATTGGCTGTACGCGTTTAAGCTCATCACATAGCATGGCGAAAGCACGAGTTAATGGAAAGTAATAAAAAAAGAACAAATCCAAACTTTATATCAACACCAGAAAAACCATTAACAAAACAGATAACCCACGATAATCTTAGACATCACTCCCAACACATTAATGTCATTTCATTTACATGATACAATAAATACATCTTAGGGTGTTCGCCTTTCATCACATAATAACACTATATTCAAAATTTTCATTCGTTTACCACCGATATAGAACTGCAAGTGTCTTGGGTGTAAGCCCCTAAATACAGACATGTAAATTGATTATTGAAATATCAGATTTAGTATTTAAGTCATCTAAAACAATATGGAATTAAAATAGACAATTTATTTTATTTTCAAAATTTATCTTTCGCAAAACAATTTAAGCTTTCCAATTAATTATGTCGTCACTGCCATTTAATAATGAGTGTGATTTCAAAATATTTTAAATTAAAAACAATAAATAAACTTATTTATTCGTTAATTCTGAATTTAAGGCATCTATAATGAAAATTATATTTTTATCCTATTATTCAGTTGATTTTAGATGCAGTTTCTTTTAGAGTATTTATATTAAGGTTTACTTTTATTGTCTTATTGCTCTCATTAAAACAATACAAAGTATTTATTTATAGCTTCATTCGATAATAATACAATATTAATGAAATCAAAAGTCAATTTTATTTTTCTTACATACTGATAAAATATGCTATACCCAAGAGACTTGAAGATGCGCGCCTGTGGTAAAGGAGTGAAAGCCCTGAGCGAGAAACCAACACCCACTTAGTTTCAAAGGTGAGGGATATAATTCATAATATCCATTTTTTAAATTTGTTTATTTCTTTCTAAAAACAGGCATTTCAGAAATCAAGGATACTGCAGTATAAAACCAACAGTTTAATTTGATTAATAAAAAAACATTAGCCTATGGGTATTTTATCTTTTCTCTCGACTTTTATAAGCTCTACCTTATCATTTACAATTCCTCTTTGAATGTGTTTTCAAATTAATTTGATAAAAACATTTATGGCATTTAAGAGTATTCATAAATAAAACAGATGAATCCATAATGGATGGATAATACAATTAACGCCATGTAAATCAAAGAAAGATGTATTAACTTAAATATATAACGCTCATGTATACCATTCTTTTCAACGCCTTTTTTCAATTCAGTGGCAATATTAAGAACACCCTAATGAAATAAAACAGAAAATTAAAGTAATGAACTAAGCATTATATATTTATATTCATTAATATATTTCAAATTAATAAGTTAATTAGCATTCAAACAAATAGACATAAATTAGCAATAATATTAAATCCATCTCCTTTTTCGGATTTGATTTTTTTCCTAATTAAATAAGCATTGAATTTCAAGCCTGTAAAGTATATCGCATAATCTTTAACTGAAAATAAACATCCACAATCAACCAGATCATCAAGAAACAATTTTTCAGCTCGTATTATAGCGAATACAAATCTAATTGAAAGTAATGTTAACCTTATTTAAACATTAATTAACTTCAATAACATCTTAAGATTATTATTCCAAATACCCATCGACTTTGAAGTTGCAGGGTTCTCGGGTCGATCTCTCAGCCCAATTAAATAGTCCCTCTATGCTCAGGGGCTTCACTCGTTTGTCGCCGACCTGCATCTTCAAGTGTCAGCTCTCACTATATTATATATTTTTCACAGTATTTTCATTCATTAGTGCAACCGCTATTTAGACAAAAATTCGCATAATCAAAATCATCCTGGCAGTCTATATCAATTGAGCTTTTATTGTTCATTATGTATGCGTAGCTGTTTGGTACAAATGAATTAAAACCGTGAGTAGTTATTTCCGCTACGTTATATATGTATATTGCGCCATTTAAACGATAGTATTTTTTCAGTTCTTGCGATCGTTTTCGTGCATCAACAGGTAAGAAACCATCAAGTTGATTATTTTCTGGCAATGTATTAGCCCATAATGGCGAATGTTCACATTGAGTTACAGATACAATTGAAAACGCAGATTTTTCATTAAACATTTCTATCGCTTCATCAATATGTTTCGAGGTTCTTAACGGCGATGTCGGTTGTAGTAAAATAATAACATCAAAATCTTTACCATATTTTTGCAACGTATAATTTAAAACACTTTCTGTTGTTGCTGTATCTGATGCTAATTCTAATGGTCTAAGCTCGGGAACGTCAGCGCCACATTTTTTTGCTACATTAGCAATCTCTGTATCATCGGTACTAACAAAAACACTATCTATATATGCTGATTGTATTGCAGCTTCTATTGACCATAAAATTAATGGTTTTCCTGCAAGAGAACGTACATTTTTCCTAAGTAATCTTTTACTACCACCTCTTGCGGGAATGATAGCCATAACTTTTTTATTATTTATCACTCTAATAATCCTAATATATGTATGTCGTTTTGAGCACGATTAAATTCATCCATTCGACCGATATCTAACCAATATTCATAAATTGGAAACATTAGAATATTATCATTTTCAATACGGTGCTCTTCAAGTAACGTTGGCATATCAATATTAAAGTTCACTGACACTGATTTTATGATATTGGGAGACAAAACATAAATTCCCGCATTAACAAAATAACGCTGAATAGGTTTTTCAATCATACTGGTTATTTTATTACCGAGCCCATTTACAACACCATATGGAATTTGGTGATCATATTCTCTAACGCACATTGTCGCATCTGCATTAGTTAAAATATGAAATTCCAACAACCTTTCGAAATCCACTTTTGTCAAAACATCACCATTCATCATGATTAATGGTAAATCTTGAGGTAAATCCGAAGGCAATAAACCAAGAGCCCCCCCGGTTCCTAATGGAGAGTCCTCGTGTATATAGGTAATTTTTATTCCTAATGCTTTTCCATCACCAAAATATTCTCGGATCATTTCTGGCATATAATGTGTCGAAATATAAAAATTCACAAAACCCGCTTTAATAAACCGCCTGATCACGGTTTCTAAAATCGGTTTATTACCGATTTTAAGCATCGGTTTTGGGCAATCGTCCGTTAATGGCCGCAAGCGAGTACCAAAACCACCTGCCATGATAAACACAGGATTATGGTATGTTTTTGTCTCAAATAAATGCTGTAAAGTTTCTAAACCCACCACTTTATTTTCACTCATTAATGGAATGGAAAGTATCCCATTTGTTTCCATTAATTTTATAAGTTCTTCTTTTGGGGTTTTTACGGATGCAGTAATCGGTGTGGAATTCATTATATGACTGACGTGCATTTCTAAAGATAATTTATTTAATATTCCACGCCGAATATCTCCGTCGGTTATTACACCTAAAAGCTCATCTTTTTCATTTACGACTAATGCAATGCGTAATGCCTCATTATCAATAATTTTAAGTGCATCAAGCACAGTCGAGCTTGGTTTTATTAATACTTTTTTCCAAGAATGGCTCATGGCATACCTTACACTTATTTCAATCTTACCTGGCTGGATAACATATTTGTTCAGCACGAACATTTTTTGTTATTACAACGCCAGCTCCGACTATCGAATTTTTTTCAATAATAATATTTTGAATGACCGTCGCAGCAGCGCCAATATATACATTTTCTTTTGTCGTCACGCCACCACACAATGTCGCATTAGGCGAAATATGATTGTATTTACCGATACTGCAATCATGCTCAATAATGACTCCACTATTGATGATGCTGTGCTCTCTAATTAGAGATCCCGTTTGAACTATTGCACCATGCAATATTTGCACACCATTTTCTATCGTTGCAAATGGTGATACACTCGCGAGATCAGAAATAACAGTTTCAAACTCATAACCAAGCGCTATGAAATATTCATTCAATTTTTTTTTAAGCCTTGATTTAGGTAAGACACCAATACCATTAACCAATCCAATTTGTTCCGGAGGGAATGCTAAAATGTCATCATCATGTTTAAGATGGTTAATTCCAACAAAAACTGCGCGAGAATAAATATCATCAGGACTCAGAACGGCCAAAATATTTCGTTGTTGCTTTCGTAGTATATCAACAAGTACACTCGCATGTCCTCCACCACCAATAATGACGAGGGGTTTTAGCTCCTTAGTATTCAACAATTAAGTCTCCAGCTTTATATACTTTACTTGAGGACTTATTCAATAAGGTCCAATAACAATACGCTGACATTCCAGTTCCAGGCCGCTTAATTATTATATTTTCTGTCGTGAATTCATCACCAAGCGCAATATCTATTGCTGCAACGATGCTTTTTCGTGCCACGCTTTTATTTTCTATCTCTGAAGGTGTTATTTTTTTCACCCTAGAGCCCAATGCCACTTCAACATCACGGATAGATTTTACCATCAAGGATAATTCAATCGGATTTAATGAGGCTTTATGATCCGGTCCTTCCATTGATTTATCTAACGTAAAATGCTTTTCGATAGTGACAGCGCCAAGAGCAACAGCAGCAATGGGAATGGTGATACCTTCACTATGATCTGAATAGCCAACGGGCAAATCAAATGCTTTAGCTAGCGTATCTATAACACGCAAATTAATATCTGAAATTGGCGCAGGGTATTCCGTTGTACAATGCAAAATACTTACTTTTTCCTTTAATATTTCTTGTCCTTCCTTAGATGCGTAGGCCAGTTGAAAAGCCTCTAGACTTGGTGATATTGAATTTTGGTTCAAAAATCCAAAAGCAATAACCCCAAGTGCAGTTTCAATATCTGTTAAGGTGGCCATGCCGGTCGAGAGAATAAGATCACATCCGGTTTGGGCATGCTGCAAAACCAATGGTGCATTGGTCAACTCACCAGATGGAATTTTTAAACGTTTCAATCCAAGGGTGTTGACCAAAAAATCAAGACTTTCTTCATCAAATGCTGTTGATAAAAACTCAATTCCAAGCAATTGACAATGCGCAACTAATCGATGATGCGCGTCATAGGAAAGCTCAAGCCTCTTTAACATGGAATACTGAGATTCTTCTTTGTTCGTATTTCGTATTTGATATTGTGCTTGCTTTGCATTCTCAGTCACTAAAAGTTTGGCTTTAAAGGTTTGAAATTTTACGATATCAGCACCAGCAGCATGTGCGACGTTGACAAGTTCAAAAGCCAATTTTTCATCACCATTATGATTAACACCGGCTTCGGCAATGATTAATGTCATTCTATCCCCTTAATTAACATAAAAGCTTCAGCAGCTTTCGCATTACATTGCACACCACGTAGCATTGCCAAAGCATTAAGCGCTTCTAAGCTTCGTGGAAAAGGAAAAATACCGATTTCAGATTCAAATATTTTTAGAATTTCAAGTTTCATTTCAATGTAAGGCTCAATATCAATAAATACATTGGGTTTAAATCCTCCATCTTCCGGCTTTGTAGCAAAATCTGTTTCAGAAATAGTTTCATATGCAAGAACACGTTTTACGAAAGGATATCGAAATGATTTAGTAGCAGCCATCACGGCATCATATACAATCTCGTGATCGCTATGCGCATCATTTCTATATGCGGTGAATATTTGTTCAGGTTGAATATCACAAATTACTGATGAAATGGCTTGGATAATATCACCTTTAGGCAATGTTTCTAATTGCGCGGGAGGGAACCCTAATTCAGTCACTGATGTAAAACCATATGATGCCGTCACTTTCGCTATTTCATCTGAACGTTTATCAATTGATTCAATTTTATATCCTGAAAGAGAACTCATCCCAGTCACTAATAACCAATGAACAGAATATCCTTTCGCTAAAAATTTAAGTATTGTTCCACCACAACCTAATGTTTCATCGTCAGCATGTGGTGCGACTATCAATATATTTTTCTTACTCATGATCAAGAGGATCCTCTTTTTTCCGGAGGCTATGGTGAAAATCTAATTTTTTTATTAATTCATAAGCAGATTTTGATGCATTACCAATACCATACGGATTAGTCATTTTACTTACCCTGTCACTGAATTCTTTTGTTTTAATCTTTTCTAATGCTTCTTTTATTAATACTTTTTCAGAATCAACAAAAATGACATTTTCACCACAAGCACGCCCTTTTTGTCTTTCACCAACATTAATACAGGGAATGGGAATACTCGCAGCCTCTAACAATCCAGCAGATGAATTTCCAATAATTAAACTTGCCGCTTTAAATAATTGAACAAAACTCACTCGAGGCAAGTTTCCATAAATAGTGACATTATCTAACAAACTCAATTTCGTTATTTCATGCTTAACTATGCTATTACCATGATCTGAATTTGGTAAGCCAATAAAAACATGAAAACCAGCTTCTATTACCGCCATCACAGTATCATGTACAATCTCATTTATACGTGAAATCTCGTTCTCAACAGGATGAAAAATATATAATGCTATTTTCTTTTTTATTTTCTTTTTTGCTATTTCTTGTACGATTTGATGGTTCTCTTTAATCTCTACAAATTTATCTAATGCAACTGAACCTATATTATATATTCGAGCCGAGTGCTCACCTAATGCTTGTAATCTTCTGGCATGCTCATTTGTACTTACAAAATGAAATGTCGATAATTTTGATGCCGCATGTCGTACAGGATTATCTATATGTCCATCGGTAGCATGATCTCCACCAAAAAAATGAACGGTTGGGATTCCCATATAACCGCCCAACATTGCACCAATTAAAACTTCTTCTCTGTCACCCGCAAATAAAATCAAATCCGGTGAAAACACTTTAATAATATCAATCGATGACATTAATAATAATGATGCACTCTTAAGCCTTGATGATGATGTATCACCATCAATTAATGACTCCACTTGCAATATATCAAATCCATCCGCCTCAATATCTTTAACTGTCATGCCAAAACTTGGTGCATTATGGGCTCCGGCGACTAAGAGTTTTAATTCAATAGCGTTATCATTATGCAACAATGAATATAGCGAGCTCATTAAATCATATTCAGATCGAATAGAAGTGAATCCGAGTATTTTCATCATCAAAACACATCCGACATACACATTTCAACAATAAATGTCGGAACGTCGTCAAAATTGAATGTCCTATATCCAAAACGATAATTAAATAAAACATCAAACGTTGAATTAGCATTTGCTAGAATAACATTTACATTTTTATCTTTTGTAAGAGACTCAAAGTCATCTAAAGAATCAAAATACATCATATCTGTACCAAACTGATTTTCTTTGAGACCAATTCCATTTGTTATATCCCATAACTGTTCTGGCTTATTACAACGCCAGTTCCTGACATTTTCACTCGTTAAATCAAATTTAAAACCATCTTGATCAAGTGCATTTTGTAGCATTATTTTGGCTTCAGCTTCTTGGCCTGATTTTAATTTCACGACTGAATATTCATCACAAATTGTCCATCCTAATCTTTTCTTCAAACCCGGTACTGCTTTATCATTAGGAAAACCGTAAACTATCGTGGGTTTATTTAAAAGATTGATCTGTTCGTAAACATTTTCAGCAAGTATCTTAAATAATCCATGTTTACGAAAACTTTTCTCTACCATCGTTGTCATTGCAAGATAAGAATCCACATAACACTTTGAATTTTTAAGCTTTGTAGGAATAACAGCATAATGCCCGACAACACGATCGCCACTTAATGCTAACGATAAAAGTGGATCACCGAATGGATTATCTATATATGCCCACTCCCATAATTTTATGTCTATTTCCTTTCCGAATGATTCATTGAATAAAACAGATATAGGTATCCAGTATTTTTTTAGTTCTTCAGAAGAGTTAATGTTAATTATAGTTATTTTATTTTCTGTAATCATAAAAACCTTTTTTGTTTTTCGGCCTAAATAAGCAGTTCGAGCATATTAAGGAAACAATGGGTGAACTCTATATTTTGGATCACTCGTTTCTATATGTAACGTTTCCATAATCGCTAAACAAACATCCGTTCCACTCAAATCGACTAGAGATTATGGACCTAATAAACGATTAGCTCCAAGTTTCATTGCTTTATCTATATCTTCTTTCTTTGCTGCGCCTTCAGCTAAAATAGTAACCGCTTCGTTTCTCTTTGGAATTCGCATTCTATTTACGATGAAACCCGGTGCTTCATTTACAAGAACTGGAGACTTTCCACGTTCACGAGATAAGATTGTCACATACTCTACAACATCTTCTGATGAATTCAATCCTTTTACGATTTCGATTAATTCCATCACTGATGTTGGATTGCAAAAATGCATACCAACAAGGTTCTCAGGTTTAATAAAATGCATTGAGAGTAGCTTAATTGATTTACTCAATACACTTGAAGATGCACGCCTGCGGAAAACAAGTGAAAGCTCTGAGCGCAGTTCTACTCTGTGATTGACCTGAGCGAGAGCTGCCAACAGCCACGCAGTTTCAAAGGCGACGGGTATAGTAATGATCTATGGGTAGCAAAATAATCTGATTTTTTAGCCATTTCACAAACTGATTTTATAACGACAATTTTTGCATCTCTATCTTCTAAAAACAGCGACAATAAATAAATAAATCACTCTCTGATACAGTATAAATTTCATCAGTGATGATAAGTTTTTAAAAAACATTTTTGGTTCAAAATGTTTTTTTCAAAGCCTTTTAACTTCTTTATTTATTCCTAACTAACACACGAACAGATATTCTTCTCTCTAATAATGTTAGCAATGACGCGATACGGCTCCAGAACTTAAGACCCTTACAATCATGCTATACCTCTATTAATTGGAGAACTCGGTAAATTAATTAGATGTGCTTCAATAAATTCACTTTGAGTCAAATCGCCGCGTAAACAATGTGCGAACATTGGTAAACGGTGCATTAACTTCCAAATCGGTCTTGTCATTACCCCAGCATCATTGGTTGAAAAAAGTAATTCATCACGTACGGTTACATCAGGGCAAATAACCGCGTTAAGCCAATAATTGGACGCTGCGTATTCAGGTTCGACAACAAATTTCAACTCATTTCCAGAAAAAAAATCACGGTATTGCATCGCCAATTGCCGTTTCTGTTTAAGATAGCTTGGTAATACTTCCATTTGAGCACAGCCTAATGCTGCATTGAGATTCGGCATTCTGTAATTAAAGCCGGGTTCATCATGGAAAAATTCAAATGGATGTGGAACTTTTGCAGTCGTCGTCACATGTTTAGTTCGTTTCGCATCTTCTTCGTTTTGACACAAAACAATACCGCCGCCACCGGTTGTAATGATTTTATTTCCATTAAAACTAAGAGCGCTAAAATCACCGAATGTTCCCGTGTGTTTTCCTTTGTAAAAAGAGCCTAAACTTTCCGCTGCATCTTCCACAAGGCATAATTGCCATTTTTGACACACAGCCAACAACTCATCCAATTCCACTGGATGCCCAAACGTGTGCATAGGAACAACCGCTTTAATTCGTTTAGAATTCTTTTTGTGAAAACAGCCATTTTCTGTCAGCTCTGCATTTTCTTGCAAATAGGCTTCTAGGGCTTTTGGGCATAAGCCTAAGCTGACGGCTGAAACATCGACAAAAATCGGCACGGCCCCCATATGATAAAGAGCGTTGCAAGTCGCAACGAACGTTAAGGCTTGAGTGATAACAAAATCTCCGGCCTTAACGCCAGCCATATATAATGCGGTATGGAGTGCAGCCGTACCATTAACCGTTGCAATTGCTTTTGTTGCTCCAGTATAAACTTCTATTTTTTGTTCAAATTCATCAACAAATTTACCCACACTTGAAACAAATGTACTTTGAATGGTTTCTGAAACATATTTTTGTTCATTACCATTGAATGTCGGGGCATGTAATGGAATAAATTCGTTCGTTTTGTAAAGATCTCGAATAAATTCAATAATGGATGTCTGGCTCATTATTTATCTCTTTAAATATTATTTAGTTCGATTATCTCAAAGCAATTTAAGAAAATATATTCATCATTACATTTTACTGTCGAGGTATTTTCCCATTTCTTTATGCTTGAAATCGGGGAGCATCTTAAAAAAAAGCGTCACGATATCGTTTTTATTCCATTCACGTTTTAATTTCATTTCAGCTATTTCTTTTTCAAAAATTGTCAGTAAAGCTGAATCATAATGAGGTTCATTTTTTATAACCCCAATGTTATGAAAACGTGTCATATCCAATGTTTCTTTATCAGTGAAAAACTCTTCAAAATCTTTTTCACCCGTCGTATCACTTAAGGTAAACAAACAAGGCCATTTACCCTCTTTAGATAATTCCTTTGCTGATTTTCGCGCTTCGTCTTCATCCGCACACAAATAAGGTTCAAAACCTCGTTGTTTTAAATAGGTCTGCGCAATTTCTGCAAAGGAGATTAAATGAAGATCTTCACTCAGTTTAGGGAATAAAATGTCACGATTTTCACCGAAAATACAAGACATAAGACAAAGTTCACCAGACTCTTGTGGTGTGACAAAATACCGTTTAATGTCATTTGGAGCCACTATCGGTTGATTTTTTTGAATGCGTTGATTAAAACCATGCAAAAGAGAGCCATCAGAAAATGCAACATTCGCAAAACGTGCTGTTGATATTGTTATTTTTTCACTCTTTCGCATTAAAAACATTTCCATGATCCGTTTTGAAGCCCCCATCATATTGACTGGGTTTGCGGCTTTGTCTGTCGAAACACAAAAATATTTTTTTACTCCTGAGTCAATAGATTGTTGAATGGTCTTGTCCGTATTAAATATATTGACATCAATCATGCGCATTAAAGTAAATGGATCTTTTTCACTTCGAACATGCTTTAAAGCAGAAAGATTTAAAACATAATCATATTGGCCGTCAGCTTTAATAAAGGCATCATATTCAATCGAGCCAATATCGAGAGCAAATGTTTGAAAATCCCCTTCGATATAACCGAATGAACTGCGGATGTCACGTACCAGTTCAACCATGTTATTTTCACTGATATCGACAACGTGCAATTTCTTTGGTGCTCGTTTGAAAATTTCTTTCGTTACGGCTTGACCAATTGAACCCGCCCCCCCTAATACTAGAAAACGAGATTGTGATACAATCTTTTTTAATTCAAGCTTCTTCTCTTTAATATCAGACCTAAACAGTTCTACATTTCGTCCAATCAATGATAAAATATCACTCATTCTTATTACTTCCTAATTTTAATTTTTTAACCCTGGTATTTTAGTGAAAAAACAACACTAAAAAAACGATTTTTTGAATTCAAAAAATAAATAAAACCTATTCAGAGTTAATCAATTTGTTTTATAAAAACAAATAAACGCTGACCGCCATTCCACGCATGAAAAGAATAATTTTATTTTCTAGCCAATTTTTACTAAACACTGCCGATTAAGCAACACGCAAACGTAAGGCCAGGTGCAAAATATGTTTTTCAATTTTAATTTCAACATCAGATTTAAAGAATCGAGCTTATGTGCAAGAATGAAAGATTTAAGAAAGAACATACACTTAGCAAGAAAAACAGTAAAGTGACGAGGCGAATTGCAATCAGAAACCCAGAAAGTTAAGGTGTTTTACTATAAATCAATAATTTATAAATAAAAGAAAAACATATCAAGATGAAAAGTTCAGCCTATCTTACTCAAGCACTCTCGACTTTTCCTTTCTAAATACGTTGAATTTTTTCAATAATAACATAGAGATCCCGAGAAGCCCACCTATCCATAAACTAAAAATAAAAATCACGACAAGTTTCATATTATCGCTTTCATTTGATTTTTCTGGCCTGTATTATTAAATAATTGATTGTCTTTTGTCTGTAGTAATATCCCCGTCGCCTTTGAAGCTGCGTGGGTGTTGGCCGCTCTCATTCAGGCCAATCACATAGTCCATCTATGCTCAGGGCCTTCACTCGTTTGCCGCAGGCGCGGTGTCTTGGGTATAGATTTTTAGAGTTCTATTTTTGCTTTGAGCCCATCAGAACCTGTATCTTAGTCACATCTTT
>CAMRDW010000029.1 GCA_947041315.1 uncultured Enterovibrio sp. | reverse complement strand
TAGAATTCAACCCAGTGCTGATCTTCAAAATTTATAAGCTCGCCATCCGTGCTTAACTCATTTGTCCAAAGAGGTATGGTCTTAGGTAATAGGCTTTGATAATGAGATGGAGTAGAATATAAAATTATTTTTTCTCTTCTTGTATTTAATATACGCAATGCGTTTTTACCTGAAATTACATCTGTTAATTCTAATAATGTGGGTTTGGTATTTGATTCAATAATTGCAGGGTAGTGTCGATTATCTGTAGCACTATTCATTTTGATATCCCACAGCACACCGAGTATGCTGTAATCACCAGAATACCGACCGCCGATAAAATCAACAGTGATCCCTTTAGGGTAAGTAATAATAAACTGATACTCAGTATTGATGATGGGTATAAATTCTTTAGTAGCATAAGTCCTCCCGTTGATTTCAACACGAGTAGTCGGCGGGTAAATAATTAAACTATATGGGGCTACTTTGTCAAAAGTAATGAAAGACCTTGTACCACTTGGGACTGTGGGTGTGACATTCTCATCTGTAATGTGCATAAACTTATTTGCAAGTGAATTCAGTTTTAATTTAAACTGAATAGAATCTCCAGCTTCACTCGCTATCCATGAAGATAACTTAATTACATTACTACTTAAGTCGGGAATCCATTGGTTTCGTCGCCATGTATTTAAGTTATCTTCTAAGTAAGTTACGCTAGGTTTACTACTTGAATTAATAATACTTGGATAATATCTTTCTTCATTTTTAGACTTCATGCTGATATTAAATATGCGTCCTTTTAACATACCTTGTTCACCGTAGTTAGCTCCTACGAATTCAATATCATGTGTTGAAATAAAAGTTAACTGTATGTCTACAAGACTATTTAATGGTACTTTTGTTACTGCTTCGCCATTTAGTAGAACAGTGACATTATTTGAAGCGTACAGAGAAGCTTCACTACCTGGGTTTACTGTAAAACCCATAAACATTCTAGGTGATATACTATCAAATAGAATATAGCTGCCATGTGTATCTGAATGATAGATGATTGCTGTACAAGTCAATTCATCACCTTTATTAACTCTGAATTTAGGTATTTTTGCGTACCCTTTTTTATTGTAATTAACAGTCCATTTCTTTAGTTTCTTTAATGTAATATCGACACCAAATCCAATTGAAGTTCTCATTTACTTCTTACTCCAGGCCAAAACTCTAAGAGTAAGACCGTCTTTTAAACCTTCAACAACAATATTTGCAGAAATAAAGCCCCCTAGAAATGTGGGTTTTTTGTATGTTGCGTTAGGGCCGACATTGCCAAGCTCAATCACATTTGTATTTTCGTCTGTGAGTGATTGATTTTGTCCGTGAATCGAAGAAACAAAACAAGTAACGGTTCCTGTCCCTGTCACACATTGACCTTTTTCAAAGCAAGCAGCGTGAAACACGACTGCTTCTTTGTAATCTGAAAAGTGCACACTGTAAGTACCGTCTTTGCTTATATCTTCAAAATATTTTGTCATATCTTTGTTTTCCATCATTATTTTTTTGAAGTTAAATAATATACTTAATAAACAAGAGTTTACATTTACTCGTTTTTTAGAAGGGTAAATCAAGTTTTTAGACTTTAAGTCATTGCAAGAAAAGGCTTTTTGCTTCAGAATTAATTGTTCACCGCCACATAGTCGGCTTAGAAAGGTAGAAGAGCATTAAGAGAAAATCCAGTAGCGTTCACCGCCACATAGGCGGCTTAGAAACCAGAAAGCGCCTCACCTTCCAAGCTTTGAGAGTTCACCGCCACATAGGCGGCTTAGAAAAGAGTTCTCTCGCTTACCTCCTTTTGGTTTTTGTTCACCGCCACATAGGCGGCTTAGAAATCGAACGCTTCGCGCATCTTAAAAGTGTATAGGTTCACCGCCACATAGGCGGCTTAGAAACATGGTCACGGCCACAGCCCACGTTCATGGCCGTTCACCGCCACATAGGCGGCTTAGAAATATGTCAAACATCGCGACCCCCGGTACGCGGCGTTCACCGCCACATAGGCGGCTTAGAAATTAGAAGTCATCTCTCAATTGATATTCTATTGGTTCACCGCCACATAGGCGGCTTAGAAAATAAAATACCGCCTTCACGGGCGGTTTTTTTGTTCACCGCCACATAGGCGGATTAGAAATTTAACCGCGACCCATAGCACTAAGCCGACGCTTTACTTGCATCGTTATTTCTTGCTCAATATCTGCATCATTCCAACCTAAAATTTCTGCTACTTTTAGCAAATCGTCATTGCTCAAACCATCAAAGACAGATAAATCAAATTCTTTAGATTCAAATATTGAATGAGGTTTTCCGAGAATTTCAATTGCTTTCATTGCGTCATGAAGCTCAATTGTTAATTTTTCGCCTTTTTCCGAACTGACCTTTGTAAATTTTTTTATTCTTGCTTGTTGCTCAACACTAAGTTTATCAAAACCAATAAAGCTCCCGTTTTTATCAAAATAATCCCCAATGTTTGATTCTGAAATATTGATCATACGACCTTTAATCACCTCTGGTGAATCCAGAGAAGATTTACTTGCGAATCGCATCAATGATCCATAAATCTTTTTAAATGAATCTTTTTTCATGTAGTTATACGCCGTGGCTCGGCTAATACATGCGAGATCAGCAGCTTTTGATTTATTGCCTGAGGTTTCAATCATGGCCGCCGCTAGATCATTTAACTTTCTTAATTGTTCTAGTTTCATATTGCAGTCTTTAAAAGTGATGATGATGCCGATGTGTTTTAAAAATGTATTGCTCAACTATGTGCTGCGAGCTTTTTAAAAAGTGACAATAAAAATTAAGGATCTATGAGTACCAAGGCTTAGAAGTGTTCTTAAACAGTATTTTTGGTGCGTATTTTTATATTTTTCGGGTTTTTTAATGAAGAAATTGCCAAAGAATAGAATAAGAGCCATGTTTTGAGATGCATTGTGCATTATTAATACGCAAAATCCAGATATTCTGAAAAAGGCCACGTTTTTGAAATTGCATTTTCTGGATATAAAACAATGAGTTACAGCAACAATCAAATGCCCTTAAAATCACTTAGACACTGTTTAGACACTCAACAACAAAAAGCCATGATTGGTGAAGACAATTCTGTATGCCACGCAAGGGCAATTGAAAAGCTATGCAGCCTTGGTGAGCAAGGTTCTAAGCTCGCTTTGATCATAAATTTACTTCGCGATCAAGGAATGAGATTCGGAGAAGTGATGGGCCTACAATCTAATTCTTATATATTTGAAAAAACAGCATCAGGAAATGTAATTAAAGGAAGGTTGAAGTTTCGGGGAAAAGGAAACAAGTTACGAATAATAGAGCTCAGTTCGTTTAACTTATCTCTTTTATCACGCTACGAACAAACAAGCATTTTTCCAACATGCGGATATTTATTTCAAAATGCAACTGGTGGCAAGATTTATTACAAATTTATACAAAGGAGATTGAGTGCCCTCTTTGGTAACAAATTTTGCTCTCATGATTTTAGAAGGAAGTTTGCTAAACGACATTCCGAAAGAGGCATACCAATTTCTGCAATTTCCAGAATTCTTGGACATAGCAATCTAACGAATACCATGATTTATGATCATCGAGGATTTGAGCGTTTAGATTTGGATTTCAAGAATCCAAGGCCGGAACTGATAGATACATTTCCGCTTGGCAGATTGAAATCAGGTGACTTCTTTCATCCCACGGAGTTAGAAGAAATTGAAAAGGTGATTAAGAGAAAGAAAGCAAAAGCAATATTTAATTTGATTGCATATGGGGGGTTACGTTCTTCTGAAATCCCAAAATTAAAAAAATGCCATTTCTACAAGCAAAAAAAAGCTTTATCTATTGGGCGTCGAGTTATTCCTTTGCATCTCAACGTTGCTGCATCGTTGGCGGATTTTTGTAAGCAGATGAGACCAAATGAACTCATCTTTAAAAGGGTCACTCAAAATAGCATTAAAGCATTATTTAACCGGGTTTCACTAAATGCCAATAGACAAGTAAACGCGCGTTTACTTCGAGCATCTTTTATTGTTTCAGAATTGGATCGTGGAATTGATCCTGTATCACTCTCTTTCATTATTTGCACATCATACGAAAATGTAGGTCGTTATATTCCATTAGCAACAAGTGCGAGAGCGGCAGCCCTGAAATACACATCAGCTTCTGAATTAAACCTGTAGTGTTGCAAAAGTCCTAAATGGAAATGCAAAACACTAAAAAAGACGTTGCAAAAGTCAAAATCAAGGCTAATGCAACATAAAAAAGGAGTGTTGCAAAAGTAGTAGATTTTGCAACGTTTAAAAAAATGAACTTTCCATTTCATTTCTTTTCATTTTTATATATCCTTGTCTAGAAATAGACGTCCATATGTATAGATGTCCATACTTCTAAATGTGTGGGCGTCCATGCTGCATTTTGAGTTAATTTACATGAAGCATTCAAAAATCATTAATTTAAATAAAAATCAATCTACGCTATATCGAAAAATACGAGCAGTGTACTCAGAAGAAGATCAAATACCTGCAATTGAAAAACTGGCACATTCACTTCGATGGTCACATTTTAAATCCCTAAAAATCTTTTCAGAGCTCACGAAAATGGGGGTCATTGAAAAATCGTCTGTTGGCAGACATTACAAATTTTTAGCAAATCCGAAGGATGTTATATGCGCGAAATGATCATAACAAAGCAAGAAGAGATTGCTCTATCAGCTATCAAGCGATTTTTCATTGCAGAGTGCAAAATACCAAGTGCAACGTCGCTTAGTAAAATTTTAAATGTCAAGAAAACGATTGCTGTATATATACTTAGTGGTCTTGTTTGCATAGGCATCTTGCATAAGAACAGGGTGGGAGGACTACGCTTTTCTCGCGTACCTTTCACTGTAAAAGTAATTTAATGGTAATACCGATCCGGCGTCGTACCTTACGTCGAGCGTTTACTCGTAAAATTACAAAGACTAATGATAATGTTGATTTGCCGCTTTATGAAATTTACGATGACTACTCTGTTGCATTTAAAAATCCAATACTTAAATATATTTTATTATTGAGTGGTCGTGGTTCTCTTAAAACAACAAGTGTTATATCTCACTTAATTGAAGAATCATTTGATTCAAAATACAAAGATTCTCTCTTTGTGTTTGCTAGAGAAGTTCAAACAAGTATAAAGGATTCATTACATGCTTTAATTAAATCTGCAATTAAGAGTGCACATGTACAACGTTTTTTTAAGATAACAAATACTCGGATCATTAATAAAACAACAGGGGTTGAATTCCCCTTTGTCGGCTTAAGGGCAACAGGAGGTGCAACTTCGTTTAGTCAAGTCAATAAAATTAAAGGTAAGCACAATATAAAATATATTTTTGTTGATGAAGCGCAAGATCTGACAGATGACACAATCAATGTGTTGTTTCCGACTGTCAATAGAGGTGGCGTTTTCGGTGTAATAAAAAAACAATGGCATCCTACTGAAATTCGAAAAGAATTGTCTGCCAAATTCATTTTTGCAATGAATCCAAATTTTGCTGATGATCCCATTACTGTAAAAATTGAACAGCTAGTCGCAGCAGGGGCGAACGCTGTCATCATAAAAAGAAACATATTTGATTTACCAAAAAAATATCAAGACCCACAACTTTTAGAACAAGCAGAGTTAGAACGAGATCAAGTTTATTTTGGACATGTCTGGTTGGGAGAACCTTCACATAAAATCAGCGGCTACCCATGGTCGACTTTGAAACAGTACAAAGCAAAAGAGCATCCCAAAGCTCTATTTTCATTCATAGATCCAAGTTACAAAGGTGGTGATTTTACAGCAATTTTTTTCTTTGGACTCGTGGATGGCTTGCTATGTGTATGGGGTTTTGCATTTCACGAAAGCTGGCAGAATGCGATAGATAAGATTGCGGGTAAAATTAGGCTGTATCCTCATGATGCGACGTTTTATGAAGATAACTCATTAGGTACATCACCTGAAAATATGCTTGCTGAACGAGGCATACTCGCACAAGCACACACGACACTAGGAAATAAACACAACAGAATATTTAAAGTTGCGTATTACTGCGTTGATAAAATTGTTATGTTACCTGAGCATTGTAATTCTGATTGTATAACACAAGTATTAAGATATAACGAAAAAGCAAAGAATGATGATTCTCCAGATGCTCTTTCTAGTGTGTTAATAAAAGCAGGTTTAATTACTGAACGGATGAAATTTTAATGTTTGATAAAGCAAAGAATGCAGCTAGCATTTTCATAAATAGATTTAATAAAAACATACCAGAAGTAGAATCTATTGCATGCAGAGGTATAAATAACACTTTTGCTAGTGTATACACAAATGCAGTATATAAGAAAATATTACTAGAATGTGCTGAGAGAGCAGTTATACCGAATGAAATAGATCATAGTGGATTTTCGTTGTCAGTATATGATTCGTATTCGCCAAAAAAAAACGGCTTGATTACAATTATATTAGATTGCCTTGTTAATAATAACCGTGTTTTTTTTGAAGCTCTGAAAATAAGTGGTGTTAATGATGGGTACATATTCACTAGAATAGAAGAATCCAAAGCATTTAAAAATGATAAGATTAAACCAAATATAATAGAGCTTGATTTTTCTCTATTTGAAGAATCTAGGCTTGTTTATTTGTTATTTGAATGCCTTGGTTTTGTTCTAACAGCATTAGATAAAAACATAACTGTTGCAAATGCTCTAATTTATAAGCTTCATGCTCTATCTGAACAAATATCACATGCATCATCGATTGAACCGATTATCTCTCAAATAAAGTCATTAAATGATGGTATTAGAGAAGGAAAAGGAGGATACATTGATGCTCTCAGCTCAATTGAAACGATAGAAATAAAAACAGCATCAGCACAGCAAGCCACCGATCTCATTTATGGTTTGATAGCAACTATTGTAGGTTTACCTAAAAGCGATCTTTTCGGAGAAGTTACAACTGGGTTAGGAAATGGCGATAATGGTGACGAACGACGAGAGCATTTAGCACATAGACGATATTTTCACGATATTTTAGCTGGGGTTTTATATAGCGTTTGGGGTAGACCATTTTCATACAAAACCCCGCCAGCAGACCTTACATCATTAATTGACGCTGCCGCATTTATTGAAACGACAACACTATTAACAAGAAATGGAAAGTTAAAAATACTCAAAAATCATTTTAGAGGTTTGTCTGATGATGATTTTAACATTCCATTGGCCGTGAAATAATGAAATTTTATCCGCACCTCATTGCATTAGAGATATTGTTTCTGTTAAACATCGATACTAACGAGCTTTATGAAGAAGAAACTGAAACATTTACAGATAAAGCAGTTCTGTTATTTGCAAGTGCCGGAACTCTTGGTCTTTTCCTAAAAAAGAATGCAGGGCTCACTCTCGCGCGCCTGAAATCATCGAAAAACCCAGCGATTAGATATGCTCGAAATCTTGAGCTTACACTTTCTGGTTCATTATCAAGTGCAATTATGGAAAAAGTAGAAAGTGAGTTTGACGGCTCATCAGTACTAATCAAGTGGATCACATCAAGCGCGCATGATCAAGATCCATTTCATAGTTTACAATACGGAAAAGTAATGACCTTAAAACAAGCAAAATCGCTTGGTTTAGGCATTCGATTCGGTTGTCAATGCGGGTTTGAGTTCGTCAAGAAATCAAACGATATGAAATTGACTGTATTAAAAAAACAATTACCAAAAAAGTTAATGAAAAAATGAGAATAGGATTATTTAAGCGTTTTATCATATGTGAAGAAGCTAATGATGGCGATGCTCCTTCTGGAGGTGGTACTTCTGGAGGTGCTGTTGCTCCAGAAGTTAATTATGAAAAATTAGCAGCGGCAATTGTCGCGGCTCAAGAAAAAAAAACCGATGATTCTGATGACAAAGGAGTATTTGAGCAGACAAAAGAATTACAAAGAAAAGAACAAGTTCGAGCTCAAGAACTTGATCAAATGCGCTCTATAGTTGAATTTGATCGTTCATTTGATTCTGTTTTGATAGACAACGCGCCTCTTTTTACCATGACACCAAAATCAATACGTGATGGTGCAGCAAATCTAAAAGATGCAGAGCTTGTAAAAATGCTGCAATGCGTATCTGCAAAAGATTTTTTTAGTAATTCTGAAAATATCGCATTACTTGATGAAGCAGACCAAAAATACATTAATTTAAATATTATTAAATTACCTGAAAGTTATATGGATGCGCCTAAAGCCTGGAGCTTGGTTGATAAAGCTATCTTGATAAATAAAAGAATATCTCAGCACACATCAATTTCGAACAAAAACAATAATCCTTTCGGAGTTGATGCTCCAAATGTCACAAATTACCTAAAAAAATGCGCCGGCGAAGAGGGTTAAAAATGGCACATGTGATTGGAATTCCGATAATCAAAGGACCTTCTCATAGAGCTTTAGCTTGTGAAATTCACAAAGATGATATTAACGACATGCATGAAGGAATGGCCGTTAAACAAATTGGTGGTACAACTCAAAAGCTCGTTGCGAAAATGAGTAACGTTGCACAAGGAAAGTTTTGCGGATTCGTATTTGATATTTGTAAATTAAGTCGACGAGCGTCGTTGCTGCGTTCTTGTGAATTAGTTGCCCTACCTTGTTCAGATCGCTCAGTATTAAATACTGGGGATGCCGTAAAAATTAACGTAGATACTGGTCTGATAGATTCGGAAGGAACACTGATCATCTCAAATTCATGTATTGAAGTATCAGATTTAAGTTTCACTGGTATTAGTGGAAAAACTGGTGAGCCTGTAGGCAACGAACTTGGCTGTGTAGGCATATCTTTATGTTCGATTAGTGCTTCATCAATTGAAAAAAATGAAGAGAGTAAATAATGACTACGAATGTTATTAGTCGTGATGCTGAGCTTGTAAGAAAAAGTAACGAACTGTATGGATCTCAAAAGATTACATACTTAGCATTCACACCATCATTATGTGGAAATCGCACACCTTATCTATCAACCGGACTTATGGAAACGAAGCATCACAATGTGACATGGCAACTTGCACAACGTTTCCCTAATGACGCTTTTCTACAAGCCATTAAAGCAACACAAACAGAATTTACGCAAGTTCATGGGAAACCAACCAAATTCAGTTATACACAATTCAGTTACGCTATTGAATTTACATATATGTTATCTCAAGGGATCACTAACATTGATGGCATTAAAGCTGAAACAATAAACAACATGCTGATGCAATGGGATCACTTGGCATATAATGGTGACGGTGTCAATGTCGGTGTTATTGATAATCCAAATGCAGAGAAAATAGATCAACTAGACTACCTTGGCACTTATGATAGCTTAAAGTCATGTGTCGGTACTGCAATCAAGAGATTGCGTGCAGCGACAGGCATTACAAGCCGTGATTACCATAATGTTCAGCTTTCACATTGTTCTCATATCTACGACATATTGACAGATACTGATAGTAACAATGTTTCAAACCTAGAACGTCTTCAGAAAAGTTATTCAGGTATCAAATTTGTTGAGACGCCAAGTAATCTTTCCTCTTCAGACGCCCCCGAATTTATACTGTCATATAAACCGATGGTCACTCTTCATCACGGCGCGATGCCATCCATCGATTCGACTGAAAAAGGAAAATATGGGAAAAGCGAAAATACACTGTTTGGGGCTGACTCAACGGGTGTAGAAATAGAAAAGAAAGGCGCGATACAATTGGTTTCATTGAAGTGGGCTAAAGGCACAAAATGATAAGTGATATTGCAATTATTGAGGTAAATAAGCGACTTGATGATTGTGATTCGTATTTGTTAACGGGTGCTGAAATTAAGCGTATAAACGTCATTGAAGCAATAGATGCATATCAAGTTGCTCTTGATGTACTTATGTTTCGAGCGAAAAGTGACGTAAGGTCTAACGCTCAGATTGAAACGCTTGTCGCGCTTGCTCGATTAGATGGCGTAATTTTGCAAAAAGAAAAAGTACCTATACCGAAAGTCTTGATGCCTATTTATTGCGGCTCTTTTTAATGCTACCGCCTCGATAAAGGCGGTTTTTTTTTGGTAAACTTATGAAAATTCATTTAAATTTTACTGCTCTTGAAAGCAGCCTCATCGAACTTGAAAAGCAATCCGTCACGGTTGGGATCTTAAATAACAAAAAATCATATAATGCAGATTATTCTCGACCATTAACAACTCTTTCAACTCTCTCTGGCTCTACACCGAAACGCTATGTAAAACGAAAACGCTCAGAAAATACCCCAACATTGAGATTTATAGCAAACATTCTTGAGAAAAAAAGAGGTATATTTTCAAAAGTGCTTGAACTTGATGATAATCGAGATCTTGTTAGTCTTTGCCAAGATCTTGTTAAGTTAAACAAAACTCCCGAAGATATTCGCAGATTAGAAAATTCAGCTCGCGCTCTGGTCAGAAATCCAATTCTATTAAAATCCCACGGTACAAACGCTGTATCAACTCAAAAACGTAAAGGCTTTGACATGTACGGATTAAGCACTGGCACACTATTTAAAAATATACAGGCGAAATATAAAAAATGGTAATTGTTAAGTTTTTGTGTTTGTTGCAAAAATAGTTAAATTTGCAACGTAGTTAAGAGTCGTTGCAAAAGTTACCTTTTTGCTTTTTGCTACATGTTTTGCAAAACACCCAAGATGTTTTGCAACAAACGAGCGCGCGTTAATTTCTTTTTCCTATGTGATAGCGTTCCCTTTTTGAAAAAGGAGGCGCGATGATCACAAAACCGCTCACTGATTTTTTATCTAGCGTATTTTCCCTTCCCGTCCTCGATTATATAGATGAAAGCACGCCGGCATGCGCAATATCATTCAAGGTACAAAGTGGCATTAACACACGGTATGAAGGAGGCTTCTTAACGTGCGATTTTGCAGCAAATATTTTGTATACAGCGCCTAAACCTTGTAACTCAATTGGTTTTTTAACAGTTGCTTTGGCTGATATTGATAAACGTGCTCAAGGCGTTGATGTGTCGCCGCTCGATTGCGCTGAAGTTATTGAATATGAAACAAATTCAAAAATTATCATATCAAAACTTATTCATTGTGTTGTGAAAATAGAAAAAAACCTTGTAAGAGAGAAAATTAAGGAAGTGAGGATCAATGAGTAATGTTTTATTAGATTTTGCTGTCGGCTTTAGCGCGTCAAAGGCAGCGCCAGCAGTATCGAATGGCTTTCTAAGAAAGCTTTGCGTTGTGGCGAGGGGCGATACTGTGACAGAAACACAAATCAATAGCCCTGATGATCTTAGTGCCGACACTGAAGATTTAAGCGCAGTTTTTCAAGGGGGGTTAACAGGGTTCACTTTGTTGACTGTTACGAATGATTATACATCTGCGCAGCTTGAAACCTATTTAACTAATCGCGAAACTGATTTCTATACAATTTACTTATTTTCTGAATGCGCGGTGTTAAATAGTGTGCAGTTTAAAGGTGTAAAAGCCTGGACTGATACAGCAAGTGAAGCACCTCCTGATAGATCCATTGTTTTTCATGATAAAAACGATTATGGGGCGTTATTTGCTATTAGCGCGCTTTTGTTCGGCAATGAGTGGCGCAATCATCAATATCTTTCTTTGTCATCGGAGCGTGTAACAGGTGTATCTTCTTTGGGTGAAGCAAATGCCCTTTTTGATAAGCGTAGATCTTTTTATATTCAGAGCGATGAAGGCAAGAACCTTGGATTTTTTAGTTGTGGCGGAAAAAGTGTTATTTCGGCTTATGTGCAAAAAGAGTTGCATTTAAGCATTCAAAACGCACATTTAAAAATGCTATCAGGTATGCAGCCGAATAATATTGCCAAAAATCGACGCTTACTTACTCAAAAAGCGTCTCAGATTGTTTCATCTTTTATACAGCGTCAATTACTCGATCCTGAATCCATCAATCAAATATCGATTGAGCAATCAGGAGAAGATTTTGTTGTGAAAGGTGAAATGAAAACTACTCACGCACAGGCACTTTGGCGCGTGAAAATTGATGCTCAGGAGCTTTAAACCATGGGAAAAATAACGATAGAAAACGCCGCGCTAACAGTAATGTATGATGATCAGGCGTATGATTTTGGAAACATTCAAAGCGTAAATATCAACAACCCGCTTGAAAACAAATTATCGGGTAGTCCTCAAAATATAGGCGACGGATTAAGCTTTAAAGAAGGGGTGGGGCAACCGGTTACGCTTCAAGGTGTAGTTCGTGAAATAAGCAATGAGCTAAGAAAGGTATTAAAACTCGCTCATTCAAAAGTTGAGCGCATTGATATTAATCTTTCATGTGAAGTGACTGGCGATGAATATCAATTAAATCGCGCGATTGTTCAAACTGATATTAGCAATTTGAATCTAAGTGCAGGTGAAAGCGCCTTTGATGTGCCTTTTAATGCGCAATGTACCGTAAACAACTACAAGCCATCATGAAGCTTGAAGGTTTGGAAGGGGTAAGTGCTTATCTCGTATATATAAAAGTCGCGCATGGTCTCGCGTTCTGTCACGAATTTAACGCCATGCATAATGATCAACTTGCAATCATAGCTGCGATAAAAGCTGCTCAAGATGAAGAATTATTTAATCTAATTGGTGAGTTAAATTCTGACAAATTCAAAAAAGTGCATTTTTCAATGCCTGAAATTGTCATCTTTTTTAAGTCTCAAAGTGTAGGGAATAAAAAGCGATTACTTTTAGAAGCATTAAGTCGCATAAGCTTGAGCAATGATGAAGTTATGCGCTTGCTTGCGCTTCATGATGATAAACATGGAATTAGCCTCGGTAGTCATAATATCGTAAATCTTGGTATTGATGAGATCATCCCGAAAGTGCTTGATTCATTAATCGCATGCTCTGAGATTAATTGTGATGATGCTCTGTTATCAGAATCAGATAAAAGCGCGCTTTCTGGTTGTAGAATTTCAATATTGAATGAGGTATCTGAAATTCTCACTAACAACCCAAGACTTTCTTTAAAAAACATTCTTCCCTTGGCTATAAAAAAAGCCCTGTCTATTTATCAGGCGTTTAAAGGGGTAAAAAATGCCTCTTGATGCTGAGTTGATCATATTGCCAGAAGTTGATCGAGTAAGTTTAAGAGAGATGCAACGCGACCTAGAGCGCGTCTTTGATAGCGCCGCGCGTGATGTGCGCGCAAGGCTTGCGCGCGATATTGAAGATGGTGCACGCGCAGGAGCAAGAGCCGGAGCTGATCATATTACCGATGAGCTTAGTCGTGCTGGTGCCGGTGCCGATGGTGCGGGTGGTGGTGCAATGAGTGGGGCTAAATTTGCCACTACTTCATTGATTGCTTTAGGGTTTGCGGGTCTTTTTAAAAATCTTGATGATGCAAATGAAGCTGACGATATTATCAGAACGCTTTTAGGCGAAAGCACAGCACGAACTCAAATTGCTACGGCTAAAAGTGCGAAAATGTCGACCGGTTCTTTTGTCGGTTTGTCTGACTTCTTTAAAAGAAAGGGGGGTATAACTGAGCAACAAGATATCAATGATATTTTGTGGGATCTCAATGCTCAAACTGAAATTGCAAAGGCCGATGGCCAAGGAGTTTTATACAATTTCAAGCAGTATGAAGGAGAAGAAAGGATTTCAAGGATCATGGCATCATTTCAGAGCCTTGATCATAGTAAACGTCTGATTTCACTTGATGAGCTAGGGTTGGGTGGAGAAATTGGGCAACAGTTTTCAGCAGCATTGGACGCCGCTTTTGATTCTCTTGTAAAAGACGGAATTAAATCAGGGAAATATCAAAGCGCTGATGATGTAACAGCTCTTGATCGCTATCAATTTTTTAAGCGTGAAATGAGTCAGGGCAATGGCTCTGCGCTAGAAGATGAAGCGAAAAAAGCAACGGTCTATCAAAAAGCATCGATGATCCAAGATAAAGCAACCAAGAAGCAATTAATAAGTGATATTTCAAGTAACGATTTGAAAGTTCATTTTAAGGAAAGGCAAAGAGAGCTTGATAGTTCTGTCATGCTTCTTGAACGCTATGAAAAAGCAATGAGCGACGCAACTTCATCAAGGGCGACACTTGATATATCGCTCGACACTCTAGCAAGAAGCACAAGCGGGCTTTTAAGCGGCCTAGGTACTATGCAAGATACATTTAAATCTTTCGCTGATAACGTCAATTTCTTTATTGGCTCGGTAAAAAATAAGTTTGATTTATGATAACTCTAGGCGCTGTGCCGCCAGTGCTATTGATTGGTTTTGATTTAATGAGTACCAAGTTTAATGATCTAGTCATGGGGCTAAGTGTCGCAAATCCTGCTGTGTCACAACTTGATATCATTAATGCTGCAAAAGCAAATTTGCATAGTGATATTTTTGATATTTCGTTGCGAACTCCGGTTATTTTACATGATGTGATCGGAGTTCAGCATACAGAAACAGATACGAGCTACGCGCGCACAGTATTTTATGATGCAGGTGAGATATCTCTTGCGGACTCTAGAAATGCTGTAAATGTCAGATTAGAAATTAAATCAAATTTATCTGAATTAAGCGTAATTAGCGATCTGCTACTTGCGCTAGCAGGTAGTGGAGGTGCGCTCAAGGTTGCAACTCGTGCAAGCTTTTTTAGTGCTAACTTTTGCATTTTAGATAGTTATTTGACTGGAATATCTAGATCATCAATCTCTGGAACTGATAAACAAATTGTCACTTTATCTTTTGAGCGAATTTTTGGAGGTAATTCTGCAGAGCATTCATTTCAAATGTCAAATGTTACCGAGGCAATCTCAACGATAGTGGTAGATATACAATGATGTATGACGGCTATATTCTGGGTGAATTGAAAACATTCTTTTCTTCTGCAGTGCCTGAGCAAGTATTGAGTATTACTGTAAAAAAATTGTCAGTTGTGGTTCACGCAGTCGTTGCTGCGGATTTTGAAGGTAATAATCGACGTACTTTATGTGTTGAATATGACTCAGAATTTCTACAAGTTGATTTAAGAGATGACGCAAAAACAAAAGGAAAAACTTTTGCGACAATCATTAAAGGCAAGTGCCTTTATCTTTGTTTACAAAAGGGTTAAATAATGCGTATTTCAGCTAATTTGACTGATGGCTACATTCTAAATCCTGAGAAAGACGAGTTGTCCGCGTTCTCTCGTGTGTACGTCGGGCTTTTAAAACCTTGCGCGAGCGGCTGGGGCTATAAAAGCCTCGATAAGGTGCCAAGTTATCTTGTGAAAGGTGCTGTATATTTTGACAGTGTCGCAAAAATCACTCGAAGTTATGCTACAAAAACTAAAACACTAACGGCTCTGAATTTAGTTATTGAAAATAAAACAGGCTTAATTATTAACGCGCTTTCGGGGGTCGCTATGCCGGCTAATTCCAGAATTAGCTTTGATAGTTTAAATTATTCGGCAAACCATATACCACAGCTTTTAGCGCTTACAGATTATGGAGCAATTAATTCAATTAATGGTGATTTTTGTTTCAAATACGGGGTATTTAAAGGCCTGATCAATTTCTCAAGTCTTACGGAGATCTTTAAAAATGAAGCTAGTTAATGCAGAGGCTTTATCTGGAGTTGTGTCAGTTGAGATTATGCTACATAACGAGCGTGGTGTACCGGTGAAAAAACTTATTCCTGCTGATGATGTAAAGCTGCTCTGTCTTGGTATGCGGAAGAGTAAGGGATTTGTGCTTGTTAGTGAAGATCATGCGCTGTATATCGCAAACGTGATGCCACATATTGCTGAATTAATTGATGAATTAAAGCTTGTGTGCAATGAGCTTAAAAAGGTTGGTGATGCGGATTATTTTATTACAGCTGTCGATTCTCTAGGTGCTCCAGTCAAGCCGATAATGCAGAAAAAATTGATTAGCGTAGCCACTGCAGCTACTTCAATCAAAAACAAATTAGAGGCAATGGAATTAATATGAAGCGCCCTTCTATCACTAGATTATTTGATCAAGAAAGAGAGGTCACTAGATTTGAAAATCTACTTTTTAAGCGCATTAATACTGCTACTTTTTGCGCTGAATGGGGTCTAGAGTGGAAAGCCTTTGATAATGATTCGTTCACTGTGCCAGTATCAAGCTTGCTTTCTAATATTCAGCAAGAAAGCGCCGCAAGAAGCATTATGATTGATTCAATTAGCGCAGATATAAAAGATTTTACGCTTTTTATTAGCGTAAAAATAAAAGGCATTGAGTATTCGATGAATAGAACGTTATGATTTTATTTAATGATGGGCGCACTTCGATTAAAAGCGTGATTGCCTTAATGCAAGATTACTATCTTGCATTTTGTGAGCAATATGGAGAAATAAGCTACAGCAAGTGGCAAGGAAGCTCAGAGTATGAACTTGCGTATATCAGCGCTCAAAGAGATCATCAAAATGCCATCATTTTTAATGAATCACTCAGTCGAGCATTAAATTCTATTCAAATTATTAATAGTGAAATATCGCGACCGTCTTGTTTAATAAGTAGAATTGTTGACACATTCAAAACTGAGCTTTTATTAAGTGCTAGTGTGCGACCTATGACTTTAGAGACGGGAGGCACTCTTGCGATCTGTGTTGATACCAAAGCAATTGAGGATGAAAATGAAGGAATATTGCCTTTAGAGACAGCTCGCGCGATTGGTCTTTTAATTAAAGATCGAATCTTAACGGGTGGAATTTGGATGGATGGTGATCAATCGTTTGATTTTGCAATGAGTAATGGACAAAGCGTAAAAATAAAATGGTACTCGGCGCGTGATAATGTTTTGCCTTGTAAGTTAGCAATTACGCGATCAAGAAATAGCAACGCGCCGATCCTGCCAGTTCCTGAGATTATCAAAATTTTTCAATCAAACTTTTCTCGTCGCTGGCGTTTAGGTTGTGATTTTACCCCTGGTGCTTATATTGAGCTGAGTGACCTTCCTTTCGCAGGTTCAGTTAATTTGTCTTTTTCTACCGACGGTACGAACTACAGAACTGATATCTATCAAGTTGATTTTAATCACATCATCAAGCCTGAGCTTTTGCCTGTTGACGTAGAGATCAGTTAATGCAAAAAATAGAACTCTTTCGCCAAAGTGATCGATCTAAATTTATTGATGATTGGTTTTTGGGTGTGAAAGCCAAACAAGCTGCACATCTCTGGCAATTATTTGATGATTTGCTTGTATCAAAACAATTTGCAGAACATGTTTATATTAATTCATTAAGCGATCTAGCCGCTTTTTTCTCAAAAGAATTTTTTATCAATAACTTTGGCTCTGTACTCTATTGCTTGCAGAGCGCTGGCACTTATGAAAGCTATATTTTATTGATTAAATCGGCTCTTGGTGAAGATAGCAAAATAGAATTCGAATCAAACAAATCAGGCTCGCTTACGATAAAGATAAAAATGCCAACTGAGTTGAAAAAAATAGGTGCTTTTAATTCAGGAAAAATGAAAGCGCTTGAGATCGCAGATAACGCGCTTTTTTGCGCAAGTCATATCAGATCGCTTTTAACAATTTCAGAAACTGAGGCGTTAATCAAATTGTTAACGCCTGTAGGGATTTCAGTGAATGTGGACTATATAAAATGAATTCACCCATTAAGCATTCCGTGACAGGTCGAAGCACGAAAGAAGCAGATCTGATGCGTATTAGAGAGCTTGAGCCGATCATAAACGATGATGTAAACGACACACTTGATTTTATCGTTGATGACCAAAATCAAACTTTTAAAATAACAATGATACAAATATTAACTTTTTTAAAAAATAGATTAAGTTCTATTTTCTTTGATGTCGGTGATGTGATCATCACAACTAATACGCTAAACCCTAGCGTAAGAGGGTTCGGTGGAACTTGGATTGCAATAGAAAATGATACAACTATTAATTTTATCAATCCTGAATCGTCAAAAGTTGGAGATGTGGCAGGTGATAATGAAATAAAAGTTCCTTTACCTTTGCATTATCATAAGTTTAAAAATCCAGAAACAAGCTCTAACGGAAAACATAACCATATTTCATCTTGTGAATTCGATGGTGAGCATTCTCATGATTATGACATGCTTGATACAACAAAAAAATGGGATCTTACGTCAAACAATTCACCATCTGATCCTGATGGACAACTTGTATCTTTGAGAACACTAAATACAAAAACAGAAGGAAAGCACAATCACAACATTTCAATTTCAGAAGTAGAGAATCACTCACATAATATTAATATCGAAATTCTAGAAGAAGGAACTAAAGATGCAAAAATTAATATACAAAGCAAGAGAATTAATTTAATCGGTTTTATAAGAATAAAATAAGGAAAAGAGCCATACAGGCTCTTTCTTTAATCTCGTTCTTTTTTATCTAAAAACTTATTTAGACGTTCTTTATAATATTTTGCTTGAAAATCCGCCGCTTTTTTCTCGATTTCAATTTTTTCTATTTCTTTCTTAATTTTCTTGTATTCTGCGATTCTAGTTCTTCTCGCAAAAAACCAATACACGACTGCATATATTCCTGCAACAAGCCCGGCAAGTGAGCTTGCACTCGAAATATTTTGAACATCAAAAATTGTTAATGTGAATGCAGAAAGATAACACCATAACCCTTTTTTTTCATCACACATATAAAAAACCTAAAGGAAACCAGGATTCATTATATGTAAATCTGGTTTTATTTCCTTACTGTTCATGTCGTTGCAAAACCTACTAAATGTGCAACACATTGCTCTTGCAACACTTTTAAATATTTTTATGTTGCAATAGTTGACTTTTGCAACAATACAATTATAATCCATCGAATGTTTTAAGAACTTTTGCAACGTTAAGAAGGCTTTTTTTATGGATATTGGTTATATACGTGTTTCGACCACTGGACAAAATACAGATCGTCAGCTTGAGAACATTAAAAGCAAGCTAGATAAAATATTTGAAGAAAAGTTAAGTGCCAAAACAATTGATCGTCCTCAACTTAACGCAGCGATTGAGTTTTGCAGAGAAGGTGATACTTTGCACGTTCATTCTCTTGATCGAGTCTGTCGTTCAGGTGTGAGTGATGCACTTGCACTTATTGATAAATTAAAGTCAAAAGGCGTTTCAACGCATTTCCATAAAGAAAATATCATTGTAGATGCAACAGCAGAGAAAACAGATCACTTTCAATCTTTTATCTTGTCAATGTTTGCCGCATTTGCTGAGATGGAGCGAGCGCTAATTAATGAAAGACGCGCAGAAGGTGTAGCTATCGCAGTTGCTAAAGGTAAAAAATTTGGTAGACCAAAAAAGGATGTTGTTACAAGTGAAAATATTAAAAAAGCGATGGATCTTGGTTACAAAAAGAAATGTGAAATTGCAAAATATTTAGGTGTTGAGAGAACGACGATTTACCGATTTTTAAAAGCAAATAATGAAAAATAAAAAGAAACCCACCAACGGTGGGTTTTTTAATCTCTTTATAAAAAATCACATATCATCTCGTTCTAACTGCAAGATAAATGCTCGTCTCATATACTCATTCATACTGCCAGTTATTTTTCCTTCCTTTTTTAGTCTCTTAAAGTGAGTCCGAACTCTTTTTGGCATATCACGAAGACTCATGTTGAAAGTACCAAAATCCGCCTCTTCTTCTTTTGTTGTTGTTGTTAAGGCAGGGGTTTTTATGCTACCTAAATTTATTCTTGTCATTTTTAAACTCTAAACACAAATTGATACACAAAACACACCTTATAATGTATTTATAATTTTTGCTAGTTTTGAATATTTTGCAGCAACACTTCCACTTTTAACTCCTTCTCCTTTAAAAGCTGATTTTGGTATTTGTGCAGAAGCATGAATGACAATAGGAAGTAATTTCATATGAGAGAGTCCTTCAACAAGCTCTTTCATTTCATTGAAGTTATTACGCGAATGATGTACGCGATTAATCAAAACATGTGCAACAATTTTGCGCTTATTTTTTTCAGATAGAAATTCAAGAACATCGTTAAAGTCAATGAGAGCGAATTGATCTAAAGGGTCATCAGAGGAAGGCGTGATGATTGTATTGGCTAATTCAAGTGCTTTACGTGTGATGTCTGAGTCAAAGCCGCCGCAGTCAATAATTGAAGATGGCACATTATTCAGAATTGATAAATCGCTTGGAGATGCAGGACGAATAATTCTTATATCATTATCTGATAGCTGTATCAGCTTACTTATGCCTTGATGCACATCTGCATCAACCAAGAGGGCTGGTGATAAATGATGTATTAGATTCAATGTAGTTGTTGATTTACCTGTGCCACCTTTTTGGTTTGCTACCGCGATAACTCTCATAATATTAAACTCATTTTGATACACGTTTTATGTGTTTTTTATTTTACACCTCAAAAAGAGTAAAGCAAGCGTAAAAATACGTTTTGGCATCTTAAACGTGTATCAAATTGAGTGTTTTTAGAAAGGTATGCGACAAATAAAAAAAGCCCTTAACGGGCCTTTTATTTTTTTAATCTGCCACTTAATCACCCGTAAGGTGATTAAGGGATAATGTTTCGAGCAATGTTGCGCATTATTCTTACATTCAAATAGCTACGTTCACCAGATGCCAAAACCTCTTTTAAAAATACAGACTCAAAAGCTTGCTGTGATGTGAAGTTATGAGATGAGCTGAATTCACTCGCTATCGATTTAAATTTGCAGATAAAGAGCTCCTGGAGCTCGCTATTCAATAGCCCTGTCGTCTCATTTTTGATTATTGATTCAATATCTTTTTTTATTTTCTTAGGTTCCGATATTTCATCGGTACGTTCTTTATGTATTTTTTCTGCTTCGATACGCCCAATAGCTGTTAGAGAAATTGAAATGCTCAGGTTCTCTTCACGAACGAGATTCAAAAAGTTTCTTTGTTTTAGCGTATGAATACCTTTTCTAAAATTTGACGGATCTATTTCTTGGTTGAGAGATTTCTCAATCATTTTTTTTATTTTTGAAATTGGTGTCGCTGTCATTATTTTTTTTGTTTCAAGTAAAAATAACACGAACAATATATTTTTCTGATTTTTTGACAATCTATACCTTTGCACTACTCTCACCCCCTTAATCACCTCAGAGGTGAATAGTATCAGCGTTATAGTGATGTTAATAGCAAAAAAGCAAGGGGAAGCCTAAACAAATCGAAGTTAATAGAATAAACAGAAGAAAACTCACTATGAGGGTGCAAGACGAAATATCGGTGCGTAAAATCCACATTATGTTAAGTAAGGTTTTAAACACTCACTTTCGGGTTCTTCGGAAAAATTCATCAATGAACACGTCAAAAGCAACCAAAATAAAGCATGGTATCAAGACTTTTACGTGTTACTGGTTTGTGAATGTTTGATGCTTTTTTGAGCGTTGATTTTGTTGTATTCATTTGAGGACGTTTTTACACTGAAATACATAAAACGCTAAAGGCTAAGGTGAAATCGCGAACCTTAAACAAGTGACATGGCCACGCTAAAGGCTAAGGTGAAATCGCGAACCTTAAACAAGTGACATGGCCACGCTAAAGGCTAAGGTGAAATCATGGGTGTATCGAATCACACGCGTTCTTTTAATCTTCACATACAAAGATATCAAATATAGTCTTTAATCTTCTCAGAATCGCAGTGTGTTCTTAAAAAGCTCTTTCATTGGAGAAAACGCTCTTTGTTATATTTCTGAGATGTTGAATGCGCTCTTTATTGTGATGAAATTCATGTGTGTATCGAATCACACGCATTTTTTAAATCTTAAAGTACAAAGATATCAAATATACGCTTTAATCTTCTCACAAGCGCTGTCTGGCTCTTAGTGGGCAGGCTGCGCGCAGCCTTCTTGATCTGTTCTCTTCAAAAGGCTGTGAGCCCGCGAACAAATAGCCGTTCCCTTATAGATCTTAAGATCTTTTTATTTATCTTACTTATCTCTGTAAAACAGATGCGTGATAAATAAAGAGTGTCTGTAAACGGGGTAGTTTAAAAGATATACTCTATCAATACATAATTTAAACATGAGTTATTCACAGCTTATCAAATGAAATTTTAGAGAAAAAGCCTGATTAAAATAAAAATACTTGGTATGTTTATTTTATTGCTTATTATTTGAGCGCATTTTTATTGCAGATACGAAAAAAACCCCAAGAAGGGGCATGTTATCTTATATTTTTGTTATGTTTTATCTTTGAAGTATGAGAACCAATTCATTTTATTTGAAGCCTGGAAACCTTTAAAACCTTTATGTATCTCTTCTGCTATTTTGTGTAGCATAGTGATAGGCATTAAATAAACAGCCATAGGCACTTTTGTATTTTTTGCTAATCTTGACAAAATATCAATTGCTGATTTTTTAGCTGTTTTTAATGCTTTTTCTAAACCAAGATCTTTAAAATATTTATCTGTTACTGTTTTAATTGAAGCACAAGGAATTATAACGCCGTCGGCTGTTTTACGGGGTTGTACAGATGTAAACCATTCTCTTTCTTTTGCAAATCTCGCGCATTGCTTAACGCGATCTTCACTTACTTTCATTTCATTTGCAATGAAAGCCCAGGTTCTTACTGACATTCCATTATTTGTTTCTTTACCGACGATGCAGTTCACAAAACACATTTGAGAGATCATGATATTCATGAACTCTGAAATGTCTTTTAAAAACGTCTTGCGCGTCGCTATTCCGCGCCCGTTAATCAGGTGCGGAAAAGAACACGGTGTTTTTAATGCTCGTTCCCAATGCAAGCGATTAAGCTTACAAAGGGGCCGATTATCTCTACTTTTCATCTTTAATCAAGATCCGAAAGAATATTCAAAACGTTTGCTTTACATTTTATTGCTTTTTCAATGTTATCCATGTGAAAAATACTTTCAGAATATATTTTATGTTTTTCGTTATTATCTTCGTCATATTTATAAATTGACACATTAACTAAACAATACGATTCAGAAGCGACTGTAACTGAAACAAACGGAATAAGAATGTCATTCTTATATTCTTTCGTTATTTTCATAATATCGAAAGCTATACCAATAAGTTCATTGTTTTGGATCTTATTTTCGATTTTACTTTTTTCTATTTTATTTTTTAAAAGAATTTGCTTGATTTTTTTGTTAACTTTATTTATAGCTTTAATATCATCAATGTCTTTAAAAGAGGGCGAATGAAGACATTTACCATCTTTCCATAAAAACACAAAAACGCCAGATCCGGCTTCTTGAAAATGAATATCAACACTAAAATCACGCAAATTATTAACTTTAATGTCATTAATTATTGACATTAAATTGAGTTCATTATTTTTCATGATTTCTCACTCTTATTCACTAGCGATATTTCATTTCGAATACGAAACTGCTGGTTTTCTACTCGCGCATAAAACTCAACCATATCTATGTATCGAGTGCCGCCAGCCACATCTTTCATGATTTCTGGGATATCACCACGATCCATCAGTTTTCTAATTAACTTGGTATCCATCCCGGTCTCTTCGTGAAATTTTTTAACAGTCTGAATGAATGCTCTCATCGTGCTATCCTAATCCTGCAAACAACGTGCGGTTATTTGCGGTTATAAGCGGTTATTAACGGGGTACGCATATCTGCGTACTGCGCAATCTACGCATATCTGCGCAGGAGGTCAAGTGGAATTAGGAAAAAAAATTAAAGCAGTGAGAATTGCTGAAGAAATTAGCCAAGATACGTTAGCTGAATTGACTCATGTCCCTATAGGTACTATCCGGAATTGTGAACAAGGAAGGAGCGAAATTGGAAGTGATGCTTTAACGAAAATTACAAATCATGAAAGATTTGAAAAATACGCATATTGGCTTGTAACTGGGAAAGTTCTTCCTGAATCAGGACAAATTTCTCCTGATTTTTCTATTCTATTGCACTTAGGAATTATCGAAGAAAGCCAGGAGAGCAAGAGAGCTTAAAGACACTGAGTAAGAAATTTTATTCATGGGGTGTGCTGTGATCAAACAAAATAGACAAGGCTATTTTTATTCAAGTTTAGATATTAAAAAAGTCTTTGAGCGTGAGTGTGAAGCAAATAAATATGATATTACGCTCACACTTAAAGCAGAACGTAATCATATCGTCAGAGATTCAAGAACGTTAAGCGATCTAATCGACGTCTGGTATAGATTGCACGGTAAAACTCTTCGTGATCATATTCGTTTACGTAAGCTTTTATATCGCATGTCAGATGATTTGAATAATCCTATTGCTTCTGAATTCACGAGTGAACAATTTGCTCGATACCGAGAACGTAGAGCAATGCTTGTCAGTATCGGAACTGTAAACAGAGAGCATTCATATTTAAGAGCATTGTTTAATGAACTTGATCGACTTGGTGTGATCTCTTTTGAAAATCCATTGGCTAAAATTCGACAATTTCGAGAAAGAGAAGGTGAGCTACGTTATTTGAGTCATGATGAGATTAGTTGCTTACTTTCTGCCTGTAAAACATTTAGTAACAGATCCTTGTCTCTTATCGTAAAAGTTTGTTTAGCGACAGGAGCTAGATGGAGCGAAGCTGAATCAATTAAAACATCTCAAATTAAAGACAGGAAGATCACCTTTATTAATACAAAATCAAATAGAAATAGAGCAGTGCCCATTAATGAGATTCTTTTTAATGAGTTAGCTATGTTTGATGCTGCCAGAGATCCTTATTTATTTTTAACAAGTTTATCAACTTTTAGAAAAGCAATAGATAAAGCGGGTATCTATTTGCCGCGTGGCCAGATGACTCATGTATTGCGACATACTTTTGCTAGTCATTACGTGATGTCAGGAGGAAATATTGTTAAATTGCGTGATACGCTGGGACACAGCGAGATCACAACAACAATGCGTTATGCTCATCTTGCCCCTGAGCATCTTGAAGAGGCTTTACGTTTAAATCCACTGAATAGACATCAATAATTATTCACTTTCAATCAGCGGTCTTTTTTAAAGAAAAGGGCCGTTTTTTTTACGAGCACATTCCCAGAACCAACTATATCAGCCCTTGAACGTCAATGTTTACACGCCTTTAATTAACCTATTGTTTTTATTATATTATAAATGTATTCCAAATCCGCGTGATGGGAGTTCGAGTCTCTCCACCCCTGCCACTTTTTTTGCATATTTATGCAAGCAAACCCGCACCATTTGCGGGTTTATTTTTCAAATTCTTGCCCCGATGGTGAAATCGGTAGACACAAGGGATTTAAAATCCCTCGGCTTATGGCTGTGGCGGTTCAAGTCCGCCTCGGGGCACCATATTTTAAAAAACAAAAAGGCCACTCCAAGGAGTGGCCTTTTTGTTTGAGTATTCAATAAGAAGTAAGATGATTCCTGAGTGCGATAGTGGCTCAGTTTTGCATTTTTGCACTGAACGATCTCTTCATGATGTCTCTCTTTTCACGTTCTGGGCAATGCGTTTTTTGATAACATACCATACTGCCGTTATTCCCCGCCCTATTTCGATTTATTAAAATTGACCTTTGAGACTCAAACTGAAAACCCTCTTTTTGACGTAGCGTCACCTGTAGATCTAGATTTTTAGGCGCTTAAGTGATTGAGTAACTAAAAATCAATATTATTTTTTATAGGTGCGGAATCTCGGATACAGAAAAAAACCTAAGTCACATATATGAATAATGACCGACGGCGTTTTCTCCTCATCGAACCACAGCGGCAACGAAAGT
>CAMRDW010000028.1 GCA_947041315.1 uncultured Enterovibrio sp. | reverse complement strand
CAAGATCAAAGGCGCGGGTATAAATTATTGACTGACATATTCAACCACGGTTAAACCAAAACCCGATAAAGCGTGATATCGTTTGTTTTCAGAAGACATTAAACGCATTTGTTTAATCCCTAAATCAGCCAAAATTTGTGAGCCGACGCCAACACGGTGAGTGCTTATTTTCTCGTTCATCTTCATCGCCTGGCCTTTGTCTTGCGCTTCAAAGCTTCGTATCTTGTTGATGAGTGCATCGGTAGACTCTTCTTTCCCTATCAACAATAAAACACCGCCTTCTTCTTGGACTCGAACCATGGCCGCACCCAATGACCAACTTCTTTTTGCATCTCGCTCTGAATGTAAAAGATCCGTAAAGGTGTCTTGAAGATGCGCGCGTACAAGCGTCGGCGCGTCTGAAATCACCCCTTTGCAAAGGGCATAATGAAGCCTATTTTCAATGGTGTCTCGATACGTTATCAGGTTAAATTCACCGTATTCCGTGGGCAAGCAGCATTCACCGATGCGTTCAATCGTGCTTTCGTTGTGATTACGAAATTCAATCAGATCGCTGATGGTGCCCAATTTGATACCGTGTTTTTGCGCAAAAATTTCTAAATCAGGGCGCCGTGCCATGGTGCCGTCATCATTGAGAATTTCAACAATGACAGAGGCGGGGGTAAAACCCGCTAAACGCGCCAAATCACACCCCGCTTCGGTATGACCTGCGCGCACTAATACGCCGCCATTTTGTGCCATCAAAGGAAAAATATGCCCAGGCTGAACTAAATCAGAGGCAAGCGCTTCAGGCGAAACCGCAGCAAGGACAGTGCAGGCTCGGTCTGCGGCAGAAATCCCTGTCGTGACCCCTTTTGCCGCTTCAATGGAGACAGTAAATGCCGTCGAAAATTGGGCATTATTCTCTTGCACCATCAAGGGTAAAGCCAAACGCTGACATCGCTCTTTGGTTAAGGTTAAGCAAATCAGACCCCGCCCATGCTTTGCCATAAAATTAATGGCTTCAGGTGTGATTTTTTCAGCGGCAATGATAAGATCGCCTTCGTTTTCCCTGTCTTCATCATCCATCAAGATCACCATTTTTCCTTGACGGATCTCTTCTATGATCTCTGCTGCGTGACTGATGGCCATTGTGTTTCCCTTATTTATTTTATGAAACCGAAATCAGCGAGTTTTTCTAAGGTCAATCCCGTGTCTTTCGTTGATATTGCCGCGCGCTCTCCCATCAAGATGCGCTCTAAATAACGCGCAACCAAATCGACTTCGATGTTGACGGCACATCCAACATCCATATTTTCAATGCTGGTTTCTTGCAGGGTATGCGGCACAATGGTCAACTTAAAACGAGGGCCGTCAACCGCATTGATGGTCAGGCTAATGCCATCCACCGTCACAGAGCCTTTTTCTGCCAGATATTTCGCTAAATGGGCGGGAGCTTCAAGCCAAAATTCAATGGCGCGTCCAAGCGGCGCCTTTGAAACAAGGTGCGCAACCCCATCCACATGCCCTGAAACCATATGTCCACCAAAACGACTGCTTGCCAGCATGGCTTTTTCTAAATTAACCGCTTGTCCCACTTTATAATGAGAAAAAGCAGTGCAATTTATCGTTTCAAGAGAAAGATCAGCCACATACCCTTTTCCGGTTAAGGCCACAACCGTCAAACACACCCCGTTGGTTGCAATGCTGTCACCCAGTGTCACGTCGGACAAGTCCAATTTTCCAGAGTCGACTGTCAAAGCGATGTCTTCGCCTTTTCGTGTCATTTTTACAATCTGACCCACGGCTTCAATAATGCCAGTGAACATCTTATTTTCCATTAGGTTAAGGTTTTTTCAATTTGCTTCGTATCGTGCTTTTTGTCAAACGAAACCGCACATCGTCTCCGAGAGGATGCATGTCGTTAAAAACAAAGCGAGGCGCGTCATCAAGCAAGGTAAGACCCGTGAAATGCATTAAAGGACGGCTGTCCGCTCCCAAAAGCAAAGGCGCTTGATAAATAATCAGCTCATCCACTAAATCTTCTTTTATTAAGCTTCCCGCAAGGGTCGCTCCGGCTTCAACCCAAATGTGATAAATGCCTTTTTCAGCCAAAATGCGCAAAAGCGCACTTAAATCAAAACGCCCTTCGTTGTGTCCTATTTTGATAACCTCAACATGGCTTATTTCGTTTTGATATGAAAAAGAACCCGTGTCTTTTTGCGTCAAAATTAAAATATCCCCAGGCAAAGAAAAGAGCTTCGCCGAGGGGGGGATTTTACCTTGTGCATCTAAAATCACCCTCAAAGGCTGACGCAGGGTCTCTTTTGGGTATTTGGCTTGAATGCGGCTTGGAAGTTGTTCCCAGCGTACATTTAAAGAAGGATTGTCATCGAGGACCGTTTGGCTTGTAGAAAGAACCGCCCCCGCTTGCGCTCGAAAGACCTGTACATCTTCGCGCGCTTTTGGACTGGTTATCCATTGACTTTGGCCATTTTTAAGGGCCGTTCGCCCATCAAGGCTTCCTGCCAATTTAAGCTGGACATAAGGAAGACCTGTTTTCATTTTCTTAATGAATGGCCGATTTAATGCCTCGGCCTCTTCTTGCAATAAACCCACATCCACCACAATGCCCGCATTGCGAAGGCGCTCAATGCCCTTTCCCGCCACATTTGGATTCGGATCCGTCATGGCGCACACAACGCGGCGCACTTTTGCAGCAATCAAGGCATCCGCACAAGGGGGGGTGCGTCCAAAATGAGAGCAAGGCTCAAGAGTGACGTAAACCGTTGCTCCCTTGGCTTTTTCTTTGGCTTGACGCAAGGCGTGAATTTCAGCATGAGGCTCTCCTGCTCGCACATGAAACCCCTCTCCAACAAGCCGATCTTCTTGGGTAATAACGCAGCCCACGTTTGGATTTGGAAAGGTGGTAAAGATCCCTCCTTTCGCTAATTTAATGGCTGCTTGCATCATTTGAGCATCAAAAAGTGAAAACATATTTCGCCTTATTTTTCAAGCCGAGCAATCACATCGCCAAAATCTCTAATATCTTCAAAACTATGATAAACCGACGCAAAGCGAATGTAAGCCACTTTATCCAACTCTTTAAGGGCGTCCATCACTAAATTTCCGACCAAACTCGACGAAATTTCGCGCTCTCCTGTGCCTCGGATTTTTGATTTAATCATATTGATGGCTTTTTCTATGTCATCCATATTGACAGGACGTTTTTCAAGGGCCCGCTGGATCCCCCCCCGTAATTTCTCATCATTAAATGGCTCTCTATTGCCATTGGTTTTGATCACGCGCGGCATCAGAAGTTCTGCGATTTCAAAGGTCGTATATCGCTCACAACAGGCCAAGCACTGGCGGCGACGACGCACTTGATGTCCGTCTGCGACCAAGCGTGAGTCAATGACTTTCGTATCATTCGCACTACAAAATGGACAGTGCATCTCGCCTCCTTAAAATAGTAGGTTCACAGTGTATCTTATTTCCTTGTTCGGGTATGCGCTTCACTTACGCTAATCAACACAAAAAATCACCTCTTCATCCACAAAACAGGACGACACAAGCAATTGAGCGGTGAGCTGAGTTCATACACCATAAAGGGGCGAATAAAGGGGGTCATGAATGCAGGCAAGAAAGGCTGGAGAGAAAAAAGAAGAGTCCATCCTCATAGATGAACTCTGTGATGATAGACTCTTTGATTGGGCTTTAAGAGCCCAGCAAAAACCCGCAGCCTCAAAGGAAACCGGCCTATCGCAGGGGCTGACGAAGCGGGAGAAAATACCCGCTTCGCCTACTTTAAAAAAAGAAAAAGCATTCTTTTACAAAAGGGCCCAAGGAGAGTTTGCAGCGTCAGGTAAATCGCCTTTCGTCCACCATTTTGCTGAATATACGCGGCCTTGGTACTTGGCTTGATCACCCGTATTATAAATTTTGGTCGCACTCCAGTCTTTCAGTGAACCGTCATCAAATTCTTCCCAGACATCTGACATTCCAGGCTCATCTCCTTGAGTCCACCATTTGGCTGTAAATTTAGAACCATTGTGGGAAATTTCATCACCCGTGTTGTAAATTTTGCTCGGATCCCAGCTTTCACCAACAGGAAGCGCGGTCCCTTCAACCTGCACTTCCACTGTCGCAGACGTCACTTTTGAACCATCCGTCACTCTCACCTGCAAAGACAACACCTTGTCTTCTTCTGCCTGAACGGTGGGGAGCGTGATCACAGCTGCGTTTCCAGTTTGAACAAGCTGACCTTCATTGACTGTGAAAGTGAGGAGATCATTTTCTTTATCGGTTGCAGAAACAGAAATAAGCGCGTTTTCGCCGCCTTTCACCTTGATAAGCTCAGGGACGCGAAGTTCCGGTGCCGTATTCTCAGTTTCACCGCTGCCTTTGATATTCACCGCCACCGTTTTAACAACAGACACTTTACCATCCGAAAGCGTCAATGAAATGATTTCCATCTTGTCTGTTGTTGTGTTTGGCGCTTTAAAAATCACGTTCGCAGAACCATTGCCGACATCTTGAATATCCGCGCCTTCTGCTGTGAAGATCAATGTATCGCCATCAGGATCCGTGCCCGAAACCGTAAAGGTGATGACCTCACCAGATTGCACATTTTGCGTGCTGGGTACCGTGAAAAGAGGCGCGCCATTCGGGGCGATATTTTCACTGAAAACAGCATCGATTTCTTCTGCCAGAGGCGAGCTTAAATCTGTACATTCTTTCAATTTTGAACCGTAGCTAACAAATGAGCCTTTACACTCAATGTCACCGTGGACCTGCCATACAATGATCCCACCCAATTCGTGTTCAAGGATATATTTCGCCTTTTCACGTACTGATTTTTCATCGTCATAGCTCAGGAAGTATTTTCCTTTTATGGCATAAGGTACTTTTGCATTCTCATCCCAAAGGTGCGTCCAACCCGTTTGTTGTTTAATGTAGTTATAACTTGGCTGGCCTTCAAAAACGCCCCAGTTTTCGACATCAACAGAGGAAAGCGTCGGGCCATCCACTGAGAAATTGAGCATGCGTTTGTCTGTTGGCGCTCCCAGAAAACCCGTTGCGACTTTGGTTTGTACACCACGTCCATAGAATGCGGCACCAAAGTTGATTTTTTTACTTGGGATCCCACGCGCCTTCATCCAAAGACGTAAATTGTCTAAGGTTAATCCTTTGATTTCTTCTTCAGGATAAGGGTAAAGCGGTGCATTGTGCCCTGTTACATCCGACCAACCGCCATTAAGGTCATAGGTCATCATGTTAAAGTAATCCATGGAACGAGAAAGGCGATCCCAATCAAAGCCTTCAAGCGCTTTTGTGTCCGCTTTAAACGCGGCACTTAATTTGGCTTCTTTACCAATTCGTGCGCGGATATCTTCCATCAATTGTTCAAAATTATCGTAATCTTCTTGGGTTCCTGAAAAATTCATTCCGCCAAAGCCCGGGTATTCCCAGTCAATGTCAATACCATGAAAACCCAATGCCATTAACTTATCAATGTCGGCTAAAAAGCGGGCTTTCATTTCGGGATTTTTTGCCATTTCAGGAAAATGCTTCGACATGCTCCAACCACCAATAGAGGCCATGACTTTCACGCCTTTTTGATTGGCCAAATCAATGAGTCCTGGGGCTCCATTTTCTTTTTTCAGCGGAATGGGCAACGCCCCCGTCACACCTGAAACCGTGTGTTTCCAACCGTTTCCATATTTTTCAAAGCCTTGTTTTTTTACTCTTTCTAATTGCTCTGCTTGCCAAGGCTCATCTCCTGGAAATTCATGAAGGTAATCCAGTTCACCCCAAAGAATATGAAGATCCCAACTTGAATACACATCAGAGTACAATAATGAAGCCGGCTCTTGCTCCACACCCTCTTGATAAATATTTTTATTACGTAAATCACCGCTGTGTAAAGAGCCGTCTTTTGCTACACCAAAAAAAGAAAAATTCAAGATATTGTAAATGTCCATATTGACATTCAAGTGGGTCGCCTCTCCTGCAACCGTAAAGCCCGCATCTTTTCCTTTCCAAGCTTCCCATTGGGTTAAATAGCCAATGACCGCTTTATCGTGTTTTGGGGCTGCTTGTAAAGAAAGACTCATTGAAAGCGCCGTAGCAACAGATAAAGCAACAACGCCTAACTTATATATTTTTTTCATATAATACACCGAAAATTAGTTATATTTATTTTATTAATAAAGAAAAACAAAAACATCGGAATGATATTTTTAAATAAAATCCATTCATTCTATTTATTTTTTGTATACTCTAATTCAAAGAGAAGATTTATTTTGTTCCGCTTTTATTTTATTGCACAAAAACCGAGAGATAACAAGAAAAAACAAAAGACAACTCACTGTTTTTACTCATGTTTTCAAGCTATCGGCACACAAGACAATCATGCACATCCAAATTAATCGTTAAATTAAAGACACAAAAAGAGCCAGATCAAATACAAAAAGCGCACGGTATTTAGATTTAACATTCTTTTAATTTATCCGTTTGACTTGATGTATTCCCGGTATCAGTAAAAATCATTTTAATAAGGAATCAGTCCGAATCCAGCAATCACTCTGACATATCTATATTCAACCCACGAAATAACAACATTAAGATAACAGAAAAATAAATTATATATACAAAGAAATTTGTTTTTAATTATAAATAAAATAATCAAGTAAAATTAAATGAAATAATAAGCCATTGAAATAAAAGCTATATACCCAAGACACTTGAAAATACGCGCCTGCGCCAAGCGAGTGAAGCCCCTGAGCATCATCGGCTCTGTGATTGTCCTGAATGAGCGCAGCCAACACCCACGCCTCTTCAAAGGCGACGGGTATATCCATGAGACGGGATAATGCGGCAAAAAAAGCATCTTCAAATGCTTTAAGATGGATGGATTTCGCTCAAAAAAAACTCCCATGAAAGGGAGTTCATAATATACCGCTTGCCTTTGAAGTGAGGTGGTTTTTGGCCCGCCTCCTTCAGCCCCATCACACAATCAATCGATGCTCAAGGACCACTCGCTTGTCGCAGGCGCGCCACTTCCATTACTTCAACACGCGAAAACGCCTAAAAAAGCATTAAGCATAAACAGGGAGGCGTTTACATATGGCCAGCACTTTTGCTTTGGTGGCGTCTATCACCTCTTGGTTTTCAATGTCATCTAAAACGTCACAGATCCAATTTGAAAGATCTATTACATCTTGTTTTGAAAAGCCACGGCGTGTTATCGCAGGGGTTCCAAGGCGGATCCCCGAGGTGACAAAAGGACTGCGAGGATCGTTTGGAACGCTGTTTTTGTTCACTGTGATATTGGCGGCCCCCAAGGCGGCATCCGCTTCTTTGCCTGTGATATTTTTATCAATTAAATCAACAAGGAATAAATGATTCTCGGTTCCATTAGAGACAATTTTATAACCGCGCTCTTGAAATTGTCCAACCATGGCTTTCGCGTTTTCTACAACAGATTTTTGATACGCTTTAAATTCAGGCTCCATGGCCTCTTTAAATGCAACCGCTTTTGCAGCAATCACATGCATTAAAGGCCCCCCTTGCCCACCCGGGAAAACAGCAGAGTTGAGTTTTTTATAAATTTCTTCACCCGCATTGGAAAGGATCAAACCGCCACGAGGCCCCGCCAAGGTTTTGTGGGTTGTCGTCGTCACCACATGGGCATGAGGGAGCGGCGTTGGGTACACATCTGCCGCCACTAATCCGGCAATGTGCGCCATATCCACAAACAAATAAGCACCGACCTTATCTGCAATCTCCCGCATACGCGCCCAATCAACAATTTGAGAATAAGCAGAGAAACCGCCGATGATGACTTTAGGCTGGTGTGTTAAAGCCAAGCTCTCCATTTCTTCGTAATCGATTTGACCCGCAGCATCAATACCGTAAGGGATCACGTTATAATGCTTCCCTGAAAAATTAACCGGTGAACCATGGGTTAAGTGACCACCGTGAGCCAAGTTCATCCCTAAAACCGTGTCTCCAGGATTGAGCAAGGCCATATACACGGCGCTGTTTGCTTGAGAGCCAGAATGAGGCTGCACATTGGCGTATTCACAAGAAAAAAGAGCACAAGCACGTTCAATGGCCAAAACTTCTGCCTTATCAACGTATTCACAACCTCCGTAATAACGTTTTCCAGGGTAGCCTTCTGCGTATTTATTGGTCAGCTGAGAGCCTTGGGCTTCCATCACACGCGGGCTTGTGTAATTTTCTGATGCAATCAATTCAATGTGTTCTTCTTGGCGTTTTGTTTCTTCTTGAATAGCGGCAAACAGGGCAGGATCATAATCTTCAATATTCATATCACGCTTTAGCATTTTTATTTTCTCTGTCTGGTATTTCCTTGGCCAAAGCTCATCCAACTCCGTATAAGCGAAAATGCGAATCACAGAGTCAAGTTAAACATCAGCGAAGAAAAAGGGCATTTAAACGATAACGTACGAGCAATGCGTGCCTTTACGTTATTGCAGTCATTCATAAATTTCATGCTTAATGCGTAAATTTCACGCTCAGTGCGATTTTACAAAATTTGTTGCGCAACAGGTAGTCACGTACGCCATTTTTCTTTTTAAATCTCAGATTGATCTTCTCATTTCGATGAATGCGGCTTTTTTTTGTCGGGTATGGCGCTAAAAGGGCCAAGCCCAAAAAGACACATACCCGTCACCTTTGAAACGATCTAGATCTTGCCTGCGCGCGTTTGGCGCAAGTGCGCATCTTTAAGGGTCTTGGGTATAAAAAAAGCCGCATAAAAAATCAAACTTAACGGATTTGTGTTTTTTTCCACAATTTAAAAATGGCGGGCAAAACCAACAAGGTCAGCAATAAGGCCGAAGCCATCCCCCCAATCATGGGCGCGGCAATGCGCTGCATGACTTCAGATCCCGTGCCGTCACCAAACAAAATAGGCACAAGCCCAATGATCACGGTCAACACCGTCATCATGACAGGCCGTACTCTCAAACCCGCGCCCTCACGAATCGCGAGGGTGAGATCACTCAGTTGCGCCGGTTTATTCAAAGACGCAGCCAGCTGTTTTTTCTCATCCCACGCCTGATTTAAATACACCAACATGATGACGCCAATTTCAACCGCAACCCCCGCCAGCGCGATAAAGCCGACGCCAACGGCCACTGAAAAGTTAAAACCAAGCCAATACATCAGCCAAAGCCCCCCAACAAGAGAAAGAGGCAAGGTCGCCATGATAATGAGGACTTCAGTCACCCGACGAAAACTCATATACAGTAAGAGCATAATAATGCCAATGGTCAAAGGCGCCACCAAGCTTAATCGCGCTTTGGCCCGCTCCATATATTCGAATTGTCCCGACCAAGACAAAGAATACCCCGGCGGCAATGAGAGTTTTTCAGCCACCGCTTGCTGGGCATTTAACACATAAGAGCCTAAATCCCCCCCTTCAATATCCACATACACCCAACCATTAGGACGGGCGTTTTCTGTTTTAATCATCGGCGGGCCGTCTTCATAACGAATATCTGCCACGTCAGCCAAAGCAATACGTGCCCCATTGGTGGTAATAAGGGGCAAGGCTTGCAATTTTTCAACAGAGTCACGGTTTTGCTGAGGATATCGAACATTGATGGGATAACGTTCTAGCCCTTCAACGGTTTCACTGACGTTCATTCCACCAATGGCCGTTGAAATAACCTGCTGCACCTCTTTAATGTTCAGTCCATATCTCGCCGCGGCGCGCCGTTTTATATCAATCGTGATATAACGCCCTCCCGCGACACGCTCGGCATACACAGACACTGTGCCTTCTAGCGCGTTCAAAATAGGCTCCAATTGCGCGCCAATCGACTCTATCACCTTAAGATCAGGCCCTGCAATCTTGATCCCAACGGGGGTTTTAATGCCGGTTGCCAACATGTCAATGCGGGTTTTGATTGGCATCACCCAGGCATTGGTTAAACCTGGAAACTGAACAAGCGCGTCCAGCTCTTTACGTAAGGAGTCCAAGGTGACCCCTTTGCGCCATTGCGCTTGAGGCTTAAATTGGATCACGCTTTCTATCATGGTTAAGGGGGCTGGATCTGTTGCCGTTTCTGCGCGGCCTATTTTTCCCCAAACCGAATGCACTTCCGGCAGGGTTTTTATTAATTTATTGGTTTGTTGGAGTAATTCTCGCGCTTTACCGATTGAAATTCCCGGGTACGTGGTCGGCATGTACATGAGATCCCCTTCATTTAATGGGGGAATAAATTCACTGCCCAGTTTGCTACTGGGGTAATAAGCCGAAGCCATTAAGATAAACGCAAAAAGAAGGACACTTTTAGGCCATTTTAAGCTGAGGTTCAGCAAAGGCCGATACAAGCCCACCAGCACCCGATTCACCGGATTTTTGTGCTCTGAAATCACCTTCCCACGAATAAAATAGCCCATTAAAACAGGGACCAAAGTAATCGCAAGCCCTGCCGCTGCGGCCATTGCATAGGTTTTTGTGTAAGCAAGGGGAGAAAACATTTTCCCTTCTTGGCCTTCTAAAGCAAACACAGGGATGAAGCTCAATGTGATGATCAGTAAAGAGAAAAAAAGTGGCGCACCCACCTCTTGCGCTGCACGACTGATCACCTCCCAACGGTTTTTGTCCGTTAAAGGGGTCCGCTCTATGTGTTTATGCACATTATCAATCATGACAATGGCCCCATCCACCATGGCCCCAATCGCAATCGCAATGCCACCAAGGGACATGATGTTGGCATTAATGCCTTGCCAATACATGATGATAAAGGCGCATAAAATGCCGATAGGCAAACTGACCACAATGACCAAGGAGGAACGAAGGTGCAGCAAAAAAACAGCGCAAACCAAGGCGATGACCACAAATTCTTCAACCAATTTTTCCCACAGATTGTCCACGGCAGCATCAATCAGGGTGGAGCGATCATAGGTTGTCACAATTTCAACGCCCTCGGGTAAACCGGCTTGAAGCGTTTTTAATTTTTCTTTCACCTTTTTGATAAGATCACTGGCGTTTTCACCGAAGCGCATGACCACAACGCCGGCCACAGCTTCCCCTTCACCATTAAATTCAGAAATACCCCGGCGCATTTGCGGACCAATATTGATCTCAGCAATGTCCCCCAATAAAAGTGGCGTGCCTTTTTCAGTGACTTTCAATGGCAAGGCTTTGATGTCTTCGATGCCGCTTAAATACCCCGTCGAGCGCACCATATGTTCAGCCTCTGCAATTTCTATCACAGAAGCGCCTATTTCTTGGTTTCCGTTTTGAATGGCCTGATTGATTTGCTGCAAGGTCACGTCATAAGCGCGCAATTTAGCGGGATCAATTTGCACTTGATATTGCTTAACCATCCCCCCGACTGTCGCGACTTCAGAGACCCCTTCCACGGTCTGAAGCTCATATTTCAAAAACCAATCTTGTAAGCTTCGCAATTCAGAAAGGCTATGGCGCCCTGTTTTGTCTTGCAATACATAACTGAATATCCAGCCCACCCCTGTTGCATCAGGTCCGAGGGTCGGTTTGGCACTCGGCGGCAATTTCGGCGCCACTTGGCTTAAATATTCCAACACCCGAGAGCGCGCCCAATACATGTCGGTATCATCATCAAAAATGATATAAACATAGGAATCCCCAAAGAAGGAATAACCCCGAACCGTCTGCGCTCCCGGCACCGCCAACATGGCGGTGGTCAAAGGGTAGGTGACTTGATCTTCGACCACCTGTGGCGCTTGGCCTGGGTAGCTTGTTTTGATGATCACCTGCACATCGGATAAATCAGGAATGGCGTCAATGGGCGTCTTTTTAATGCTGTATAAGCCCCCGAAAATAAGGCAAGCGCTCACCAATAAAACAAAAAATCGATGTTGAATGGAAGCTCGAATAATTGCACTGATCATTTTTCACCCTCTCTTTTTTGCTGAGGATATTGGCGCTTCGTTCGCCAAAATGTATTGCTGGCGGCCCTTTTCATTGTGCGCCTCCATGATGCGCATGCCCTTGCATCTCAAGCTCAGGGCTTGAAGAAAGTGACATCTTCGGCACGTCATCCATCACGGGGGGGCTTTCATCAGGGGCTTTCATCGTTTCATGCCTGTGTTTTTCACCCTCTAAAGGTGCTTTAGAAGAAAGAAAGCGACTTTTTTTGTGATCCACAATTTGGTATTGCCCTGTTGGGGTTTTCTGCATTTCAAAGTCAATGCGTCCTCCTTTATGAAGGCCATCCATTTCAACGCCCTCCCCTAACATGAAATCCATTTCCATACTGGGCCATTGCCATTTTTCAACCGCATCATGGTGAATCCGGATCATTTGATGAGAAGGCATGACATCCGTAATGATCCCGCTGGCCCACACTTTTTCATATTGAGGAGCGGCCCCATCCATCCGCGACAAATCCGCCGTCAAGCTTGATTCTGAGTCCAATAAAAAGTGCGCAGAAACAACCACTCTGTCATGCTCTGTCAGGCCTTGGAGCACTTCGATTTGCTCTCCTGCTTCTCGTCCAATTTCAACGCGAGCCGAACGGTATTTTCCATTCCCTTCAGACAAAACAACGCGCGTCATCCCACCGGAACGGATCACGGCGTTTTTAGGGATGCTCAACACGGCATTTTGACTGAGCGGCGCAAGGGCAATATTGGCGAACATGTTGGGCTTAAGATCCCCACTTGTGTTTTTGAATTTCAAACGCATTCGTAATGTGCGGGTTTTCGGGTCAAGGATGGGATAAACATAATCAATCTCACCTTGCCATTTTTTTCCGGGTAAGCCATCGAGCGTCATGACGGCCGGGGTTTTCTCTTTCATCCAATGGGCTTGACGCTCAAACACTTCGGCGTCCACCCAAACCTCATCAAGCGGACCTGCACTTATCACTGTTTGAGCGGGCGAAATATACCCCCCTTCTCTTACGTTCAACGTGGCAATGACTCCCTCTCCTATCGCCTTAATTTCAATCGTTTGAGAGGCTCTTCCCGTCGCAATAATCCGTTTTATTTGTGTTCTATCCACTCCCAAAGAGACCAAGCGCTCAGTTGCCCCTTTAATCAAGACCTCTCTTTTTCCTTTATGGGCATTGAGCAACTCTTCTTGTGCCTTAACAAGCTCAGGAGAATAAAGCGTGAATAAAACATCTCCTTTTTTAACTTTTTCACCCACCGCATTGATAAAAAGGCGCTCCACCCAGCCTGCAACGCGCACATTGGTTTGCCACAATTGGCTCTCATCAAAGGCGATATAACCCACGGTTTCAATATCAGCAGACAAAAACACACGCTCCACCGGGGCGGTTTTTACACCCAAATTATTTTCTACAGCAGGCTCTATTTGCACCGTTCCTGGTTTTTCAGCTTTCTTCTTATCGCTGTCTTCATAAACAGGGATGAGATCCATGCCCATCGGGGATTTTCCAGGTTTGTCTCGCTTATAATTGGGATCCATGGGGGCCACCCAATAAAGAGGTTCGGCGTCTATCCCCCCAGAAGAAGGCACCTTGACAGGGGCATGTCCCATCGCATGCATATCATGCGCGGACAGAAACGCCTTTACGCCATACCCTAAAATCCCACCGAGAACCAAAGCAAGCGTCGCTGTTTTAAATTTGTTCATTTTTGTTCCTTTTGCCTTATGAGCGCCCTTTTGGCGGTGAGATCAACGGGTTTGTACGTTTAAATTCAAAACCATTAAGCAATAAAGCCAATTTACTTTTAACGATGTTTAAATCGGTCAGCAAACGCTCTTGCTCCAGTTGAAGCGCCAATTCATCACGCATCGCCAAAATGACATCATTAAACTGGGCTCGGTTGTTTTCATAGCCTCTTTCTACGGCATCTGTTCGGGCTTTTGCTTGCTCAATTAGACTTGTTTTATATCGCTCAATCCTTTGTTCTAAATTGATTTTATCCACTAAAAGCGTGTTCACTTCGCTGTTCATTTGCTCAAGAAGTACGGCCTTTTGAGAAGTCATCGCCCCAACTTGGTATTGGGATGCCGCGAACACTTTGTCTTGCTTTTTTTGTGTAAATAAAGGGATATCAAGGGTGAGATACGCACTGAGAAGATCGGGTGCGGACTCCCCGTTCATCCCATTGGCTTGACGATGGGCGTACATCACTTCCACCCCAAATTGCGGTTTATAAGCTTGCTCTGCAATGTCCACTTGCGTTTCATTGACTTGGATCTGACTTTGCGCCATTTGAACCAAGGGGTTTTGATTCAGAAGTGAAAAATGATCCGTGCCTTGGCTTTTTTTCAGTTTTTCAGTGAGTCTCTTCCACGGCAAATGATTGCTTGCTTTTAAAGCGGGCTGACGTTTTAACCAATCCCCCCCAAGCCACTGTGAAAACTGAGAAAGAATACGCCCTTGCATTTGTTTGTTCGCTTGACGTTTTTCATCAAATTGGCTGATTTGCATTTGCGCATTCAGTAAGTCTTGTACTTCGTTTTTTCCAATCGCGTAATTTGATTGAATGAAAACCGCCAAATCTCGCATGAGATCTTGATTTTCAATCAGTATTTTTTCAGCTTTTTGTAAATATCCAAGTTCAAGCCAAAGTTGCGTCATGGTATTTGCAAGAGACCATTCTCTGGCAATGATTTGATATTCCATGCCATCGGCTTCTTGATTGGCTTTTATTTCCTTTAATGCCCGTGTCGAGCCTCGCTCAAATTGCTGCATTAAGCCCACCGAAACCGTGGTCATTGGATCTTGGTTCAATTTATAGGAGTTCATCGGCAAGGCGCCGACCCCCACTTTGATCTTTGGATCCATTAATTGCCCACTCGCGACCCCCATCTCTCGCATGGCCGATGCGCTGGCTGAATATTCTTGACGACTGGCGTCCAAGTGGATCCCTTGCTCAATCATCTGGGTTAATCGGCCTTCCTCATGAGCAAAAACAGGCCAAGAAAACCCTGTGATCGCGCACAAAATGAACGCCTTCGGGGTGCGTGTCAGTTTGAATTTATTTTTCATATTTTAATCCCATGTTTATCCCCCTCACCTTTGAGGATGCCCTTTCGCTGCATCTTCCCAATTTTTGGCTCTACCAAAATAATTGAAAATGCGTGCCTGCGCCAAGCAACTGAAGCCCCTGAGCATAAATCGACTCTGTGGTTGGGCTGAACGCGCGTAGGCAACACCCACACAGCGTCAAAGGCAAGGGGTATATAAATCAAAACGTCAAGGTGTCAATGCGTCTAAAACTCAAAAAGTGAGAAAAAACGAGCATTGAACAAAAAGTGCATCAGATTGAACGCGTTCTTTTTCGTCAAGGCGCTTTGCTAAAAGAGGATCCGTTTTAGCGCATTCTTTTTTTAAAAAAAAGGAATGAAAAACCAAAACGCGCAAAACAAAAGCGACAAAATTGAAGGCGTACAAAACCGAATAAAGAAGTGAAAATCAAGCGATTGGAGGGCGGTAAAAGGATTCTTGTCGTTTAAGAACGGAATATTGATGATCTTGCCTAAAAAATGAAAAGCCCAAGTTCAACGCGATAAAAAGAGAAGAAGGAGGAATAAAAGCCGCAGTAGAGCAGGTCATTGCAGGACAACAAACATGGGAGTTTAATTTTTCTTGGCAACAAGGGATCTCAAAATGAATGTCAGAGTCACTGAGAGAGTGCATTCTTTGTTCATTGTTCATCATGGCTTTTTCATGTTTCATGAAAGGCGAAACAGACCCCCCCGGATGGGTGTGGGCAAAACCGTTGTCCTGCATCATCACATTTGCACCCACATTAGAGAAGATCGACACAAAAAGTGTGATGATCAAAATGAAAGGAACAAAATAAGAAGAAAGAGGCATTGATGCTCATTATTAAAGAAAAGAAGGAAAATAATTATATCAAAGAATTTTAAAAAAAGCCCAGTAAAACCCTGATCATTGAAGATGATTCGCTTCTTCTTGCTGTGCAAGTGCGCCTTTTTTTCAGTAAATATCGCCCATTAAAAACAGAAGAAAACCAAAGAGGTTCAAGAAAAACCGGATCTTGGTTTATTTGGTCAAAAGATCCTTCTCTTTGCTTTTTTCTTTCAGTCCACACATAACATGTCATTTTTTCACAAAAAAGCGCGTAAATAATTGTTTATGTTGCAATCGCTATAAAAAATATCGATATACTCCTTTTCAACCGATGTCGCTCAACACGATTGAACGACTCAGGCAAGAGCGATACAAGAGGCATGCAACGTCAAAAGCGACGGGCAACTCATCATCTGAATGAAAAAATAAGGATAAACAATGAAAACAGGGCTTCTTCTTCTCTCTTTGGCCTCTCTTGCTCTACAAAGCCAAGCCATGACCTTGACCAGCACAGACATTCAAGAAGGGAGTCGCATGACAAATAATTTTGAATTTAACGGTTTTGGATGTAAGGGAAAAAATCTCTCTCCCGCTTTAGCTTGGTCAAAAGCCCCCAAAGGCACCAAAAGTTTTGCTATTACCGCCTTTGATCCTGATGCACCGACCAGCAGTGGCTTTTGGCACTGGGTTGCCATTGATATCCCCGCCACCGTCACTCAGATCCCACGCGGAGGATCAAAAAAACTGGCATTTGGAAAAGAAATGAAAAATGACTATGGCGCCATCGGCTATGGTGGCGCTTGTCCTCCAACAGGAAAAGGGATGCACCGTTATCAATTCACACTTTGGGCGCTTCCTGTCGAAAAATTAGCAATAGAAAAAGACACCTCCAATGCGGTTATCGGCTTTATCTTAAACAGCTCCGCGTTGGATAAAAAGACCCTCACAAGCACCTATGTTATCGATTAAAAATAACAATGAAGACGCTTTTCCAAAGCAAGTCTTTTAAAGGATCATGAAAACAAAACATGAAGGGGGTGCCTGTCTATGCCCCCAGCATCATTTGGGTTCAAGAAGGACAAAAAGATGATGGTGCAATGAGACAGAGGTCATTTACAATGCTTCAAACTGCTTACTTATCTCGAAAAATCAACAAATCGCTCTTATCAATGAACCCACGAATCAAGATTTTTTATCAAAAGCCATCCACTTTTATTTTCCATCCCCTTTGAGAATGGATAAGCTCATCAAGATTAAAAGAGCCCGCACAAAATCCGATGCGTCTTTTAGCCAACCTGATGTATTGCTTTTTACAATTATTTGATATGAAAGAAAAATGTGACTTTTAGAAACACAAAAACACGTTTTAATGGGTTTTTATGCCGTACTTGAAAACCAGGGGACGTTTCATCTTTTATGTCAAGATCCCACTCAAATACTCAGTGAGCGTCTAGCCCGTTATTTCACAGGAAGCTCAGACAAGATGCAGGAGGTCGCAGAGGCATTTTTAATGAGCCCGTCCACATTGAGCAGAAAATTAAAAACAGAAAACACCTCATTTTTTCACCGATTAACAAACGTCAGAATGTTACATTCATTGTCTTTGCTTCAAGAAGGACAGTCTGTTCAGATTAAGACCGCGTGATGATTTAAAAACACCTTATAAATTCACGACAAGAAAACAAAATAAACAATAAAATCATTCCATTAGGCGTCTTATCTTATTGAATTCAAGCGGATCATTTTTTGTCTTGGGTTATCTTGCTTTTTTATTTCTTCGTTTTATCGAATAACCAAAACCACACCTAAATTTCGAGAAAATTCGCTCATTTTTTCCGAAATCGAGTTGAAAAAAGACTTCGGCATGTCGAAGAAATGAGAAGGCTTCTTATTTTCGTCCCTCTCAGAGACGGGAACCATAGAGGTCTGATGGCTTTCAAGCTTTAAGTGAAGAAGCGGCGACTCTTCATCTTGAATTTGGGTGTCTTCACAAAAATCAAAGCCATTTTCAATGTAGAAATCGCAATCTAATTTATTGTTTTTTTCAATGAAAACATCCAGCTCTCCATGTGCTTTTTTTGCTCTTTCCATCAAGGCACGTACCACATTTTTATCCGAATAATCGGGATGTAAAAACATGGCCTCCACTTCATGTCCAATCAGGGCGATAAATCCTATTACCAAGCCTTCATCGACAGCAAGCCAGGTTTCTGTATGAGGAATATAAAGCTCTGCAACATTGCTTTTTTCTTGAAAGATCATTTCATCTGTTATTGAAGGATCGGCAAAGCGCATAGCAGTTTCCCAAGAAGATAAGACGGACTCTAAATCTGAATGTTCATACTCTCGAATTAACATAAAAATGCCCCTTATACCCAAAATAATTCATCGAAATGCTGATTTAAGGATAAAAAATAATAATTTAAATATCGATTTTTGTGATTATTTATTCTCATACAAAATCATTCTATTTCAAAAATTAACACCGAATAAAAGATAGAAATATTGAATAAATTAAAAGAAAAGAAGCCCTTCAGCGTAACAGTTCAACATAAATCCAAAGGTTCAATCTAAACAATCGCAACAAGTGTTAAATAAGACGTATTAGATATAACCATATTAAGAAATAAAAATAAAGCACATTCACAATAAAGATTCTTTATTACAGCTTATTATCATTATGCGGCATATTTAAAAACAATAATCACCTAAAAATGAATAAAAAGAGGAAAAAAAAGGAAGCAAACACACATACTTATTCAATTTTAATATGTTTTCGCTCTTTTTCTTTTTGCCAGGAAATATACAAAGTAAGGCTGAATTTTTACTCAAATATAAAAATGCGTGATTTTATATTTCTCATGTTTATTTAAAAGAAAACTCAAATGCCTTAACAGCCGCTTTACTTTCTCATTTTTAGACGTCTTTTTATTTATCTTCTCTTTTTTATGAAAACGTCATCGAATTGTCATCGGATAAATGCGAGAATTTACGGGCATGAATTAAAACAACCTTTTGGAAATAAGATGAAAAAATCTTTTACGCTTTCTCTCCTCGTTTCAAGTTTAATGGCCACATCGGCCATGGCATCCACACCTCAAGAAAATGATGTTTGGTATAAAGACGCCAAAACGGCTCTGGAGCATGCAAAAAAAAATCAACCCATTAACGGAAAAGCAAAAAATGTCATTCTTTTTATTGGGGATGGGATGAGCATTGGAACCATAACAGCGGCGCGCATTTTCGCAGGACAAACAGAAAAAAAATCAGGTGAAGAGCACCGCCTTGCCATGGATTCATTTCCCCACGTTGCGTTATCCAAAACATACAATACAGACATGCAAACCCCTGACTCCGCAGGCACAGCCACCGCGATGCTGACGGGCGTAAAAACCAAGTCAGGTGTTATCAATATCAATCAAAACGTACGTCGAGGCGAGTGCAGCAGCGTGAAAGGAAATGAGCTTGAAAGTTTCTTCACGTCAGCTGGAAAACAAGGCAAAGCATTGGGCCTTATCAGCACCGCGCGCCTCACGCATGCCACACCTTCGACAGCCTATGCACACAGTCCAGATAGGGACTGGGAAAATGAAAGCGTCTTACCAAAAGAAGCCAAAGAAGCAGGATGCAAAGACATCGCCGCTCAGTTTATCGCGTTTGATAGCGGCGATGGCTTTAAAGTCGCCTTTGGCGGCGGTCGCCGAGAATTTTTACCGGTCAATGTAAAAGATCCTGAATACCCTGACATCAGCGGAAAACGCACAGACAATCGTGATTTGCTCAAAGAATGGCAAAAACGCTACAGCAAAGGGGAATTGATTTATGATGCAGAAGGATTTTCTAAATTAGTGGTCAATAAAGACACCCGTGTTTTAGGCCTCTTTGAACCCAGCCATATGCAGTATGAAAGCGAACGTAAAATTCAAAATAAAGAGCCATCATTGTCTGAAATGACGCAAAAAGCCCTTGAAATCTTAAAAACAGACGATGAGGGTTATGTCTTAATGGTTGAATCAGGCCGTATCGATCATGCCCACCATGATGGAAACGCCGCCCGCGCCCTCGAAGACACGCTGGCTTTTGATAATGCCATTCGCACCGCCATGCAAAATACCGATCCCAAAGACACTCTCATCATTGTTACGGCAGATCACGGCCATACCATGATCATGAACGGGTATGCCGAACGTGGAAATCCAATTTTGGGTCTTTCGAAGAGCAACGGGGCATTTAATAAAGACACGAAAGATCAAAAATACACCACGATCTCCTATGGCAATGGCCCAGGAGCCATCAAAGAAGCCCGTACCGATGTCCAAGAAAAAGACGTCACAGATGTTAATTATGTGCAACAAGCCTTGATCAATTTAGAATCAGAAACCCATTCAGCAGAAGACGTCGCTATTTTTGCTTCTGGCCCTCAAGCTTGGCTTTTCCAAGGCACCGTTGAGCAAAATTATATTTATCATGTGATCAATGAAGCCGCTCAATTATCCACACCGGCCCCGATTAAAAAGTAATTTTTCGGTCTCTTGCGTGATCCAAAAAAACCGCCCCACGGCGGTTTTTTTTATCTCTGAATTCGAAATCAAAAGGTTAAATCGCCTCTTCGTCTTCTTCACCCGTTCGAATACGAATGACGCGCTCCACCGTAGAAACAAAAATCTTCCCGTCTCCTATTTTGCCCGTTTGCGCTGTTTCAATGATGGTGTTCACACATTGCTCAAGCACCTCATCTGTTACCACGATTTCCAGCTTCACCTTGGGTAAAAAATCCACCATGTATTCAGCACCACGGTACAATTCAGTGTGTCCTTTTTGACGTCCAAACCCTTTCACTTCAGAAACAGTCATGCCCGTGATCCCAACCTCAGCCAAAGCTTCACGTACATCATCCAATTTAAACGGTTTGATAATAGCTTCAATTTTTTTCATCTGTGTTCCCTCATAAAAAAGCGATAAAGCCCAAAAATGCATTTTCATCTTTAAATACCAGAAAAACACGAGGACATTCGCTTTACTCGACCTCGCGTTTCTCTCAGGCTGTCAGCCCAGGTTCACTCTTGCATTTCGAAACATACGCATCCACGGACTGTCTTCGCCCCAATGATCCGGATGCCAAGAATTTGAAACTGTACGAAAAACACGCTCAGGGTGAGGCATCATGAGGGTCACGCGCCCCTCTTTTGTTGTGATCCCCGTGATCCCATTGACCGAGCCATTTGGATTAGCAGGGTAACTTTCGGTCACCTTGGCATGGTTATCGACAAAGCGCAGCGCCACCGTGCCTGAATTTTCTAATGCCGCCAAATGTGCCGCATTGCAAACTTCAATACGCCCTTCACCATGAGACACTGCAATGGGCATGTAAGAGCCCGCCATGCCCTTTAAAAATAAAGAGGGGCTTTGTTGAACTTCAACCAAACTCACGCGCGCTTCAAAACGTTCTGATGTATTGCGCACAAAACGGGGCCAAAGTGAAGCGCCCGGAATAAGCTCACGCAAATTAGACAACATTTGACAGCCATTACAGACCCCTAAAGCAAAAGAATCGGGACGCTTGAAAAAGCCCTCAAACTCCAAACGCGCGTGATCATTCAATAAAATAGACTTGGCCCAGCCTTCTCCTGCGCCTAATACGTCCCCATATGAAAAACCACCACAAGCAACCAAGCCATTGAAATCTTTTAAAGAAACACGTCCACTTAAAATATCACTCATGTGAACGTCGATCGCATCAAAGTGCGCGCGAGTGAATGCCGCGGCCATTTCAAGGTGTGAGTTCACCCCTTGTTCACGCAAAATGGCCATTTTAGGACGCGCCCCTTTTCCAATGTAAGGCGCACAAATATCGTCATTGATATCAAAGGTTAAATGGGTCGAAAGCCCGGGATCGTTTTTGTCTTTTTTCAGCTCGAACTCTTCTTTCGCACAGATTGGATTATCGCGCATCGCTTGCATTTGATACGTGGTTTCTCCCCAAATTGCGCGTATTTCTGTACGGTCTTGATCCAATAATAACTCCGCCCCATTCCAAATTCGCACCCTGTCTTCATCACTCAGGGTACCTAAAATATGGGTGCAATCCGCCAGCCCTTGCGCGGCCAAGGTTGTTAAAACAAAATCAAGATCCAAAGAGCGCACTTGCAATACAGCCCCAAGCTCCTCATTAAAAAGAGCGCCAAAGGGGGCGTGGGGTTGTTCCGCTTGACACAGGGCTTGCACATCCACCTCCAGCCCAACGCGTCCAGCAAAGGCCATTTCCGCCAAGGTCACATACAAGCCCCCGTCGCCTCGATCATGGTAAGCCAAAAGCTTTTCTTCAAGAACAAAGCATTGCATCGCATTGAAAAAACCTTTTAATAATTCAGGCGCATCGACATCCGCCGGAATTTGCCCCAATTGACGGTAAACCTGTGCCAAAGCCGTGGCCCCCAAACGGTTTTGACCACAACCTAAGTCCACTAAAAGTAACAGGCTCTCTGGGATATCAGTACGAAGCTCTGGCGTACAGGTTTTACGTACATCTTCCACCCGAGCAAAAGCGGTAATAATGAGAGACAAAGGCGAAGTGTTTTCATGCATTTTTCCATCTTGGCACCAGCGGGTTTTCATCGACATCGAGTCTTTTCCAACCGGAATGGTCAAATCAAGCGCGGGGCACAAATGCTCACCGAGGGCTTTCACTGCCTCATAAAGCCCTGCATCTTCACCAGGATGGCCCGCCGCAGACATCCAATTTGCCGACAACTTAATGGTATTCAACGCGCCAACATGCGCACAAGCCAGGTTTGTTAAGGCTTCGCCCACGGCAAGCCGTGCTGAGGCGGCAAAATCAAGCAGTCCCACCGGGGTACGCTCGCCCATTGCCATCGCCTCACCACAATAGGTGTCGTAGCTTGCCGCCGTCACCGCGCAATCCGCCACAGGCACCTGCCAAGGCCCCACCATTTGATCCCGCGCCACCAAGCCTGTAACAGAGCGATCGCCAATGGTAATCAAAAAGGTTTTCTCAGCAACACAGGGTAAACGCAAAATTCGAAGCGCAGCGTCTTCTATTGTGATCGCGCTAAAATCGAGGGCGTTTCCCTTGGCCTTTTTAGACTGAACATCGCGGTGCATTTTCGGGGGTTTTCCCAACAAAATATCCAAAGGCATATCGATGGGGGTGTTTTTAAAATGTGCATCGTCCAAAATCAAATGAGGCGCTTTTGTGGCCTCCCCGACCACGGCATAAGGCGCTCGCTCTCGCAGACAAATGGCATCAAAAAGAGGGAGGTTTTCAGGCGCTATCGCAAGCACATAACGCTCTTGTGATTCATTACACCAAATTTCAAGCGGACTCATTCCCGGCTCATCATTTGGCACATCCCGTAATTGAAAATGCCCACCGCGCCCAGCATCGTTGACAAGCTCGGGCAAGGCATTTGAAATTCCGCCCGCCCCCACATCGTGAATAAACACAATGGGATTACGCGATCCCAATTGCCAACAACGGTCAATCACTTCTTGACAACGGCGCTCCATTTCTGGGTTTTCTCGCTGCACAGAGGCAAAATCAAGATCTTCTGCAGATTGACCCGAGGCCATAGAAGAAGCCGCCCCGCCACCCAACCCGATGTTCATGGCAGGGCCGCCCAGCACAATCAATTTCGCGCCGACAGGGATCTCTTTTTTTTCTACATCTTGCGCTCGAATATTCCCTAATCCACCCGCAATCATGATGGGTTTATGGTAACCCCGCACTTCGTAACCATTGTGGGAGTGCACTTTTTCTTCGTATGTTCGAAAATACCCTAAAAGATTGGGACGACCAAATTCGTTATTAAATGCAGCCCCACCTAATGGACCGTCCAACATAATGTCCAACGCACTGACAATGCGATCCGGTTTGCCGAAATCAGCTTCCCAAGGTTGTTCAAATCCTGGGATACGTAAATTAGACACAGTAAAACCCACCAAACCGGCTTTCGGTTTTGCGCCAATGCCAGTGGCGCCTTCATCACGAATTTCTCCCCCAGAGCCTGTGGCCGCACCTTGCCAAGGTGAAATCGCGGTAGGGTGATTGTGGGTTTCCACTTTCATTAAAATGTGCGCGGCTTCTTGATGATATTGGTATTGCCGTGAGTCTGGGTCTTGGAAAAAACGCCCCACGGTCGAGCCTGTCATCACTGCCGCATTGTCTTTATAAGCAGAAAGGACATATTCAGGGGTCTGTTCAAACGTATTTTTTATCATCTTGAACAGGCTTTTATCCTGTTTTACACCGTCAATGGTCCAATCGGCATTGAAAATTTTATGGCGACAATGCTCAGAATTAGCCTGAGCAAACATCATCAATTCAATGTCATTTGGATTTCTTTGGTGTTTTCTGAAATTTTCAACCAAATAATCAATCTCATCTTCAGCCAAAGCCAAACCCAATGCGTTATTTGCTTTTTCAAGGGCCTCGCGCCCTAAACCGAGAATATCAACACAGGAAACAGGGACCGGGTTCGCGTTTGAAAACAAAACAGATGCAGCCGCCATGTTTGTGAAGACCACCTCCATCATGCGATCATGCAACAAGGCTTTTAAAACGGCTTCTTCTGCGTCAGAAAGTGCGCAAGAAAAAGAGAGGTAATAAGCGATTCCACGTTCAATGCGTTTAATCTGTGTTAAACCGCAATTATGCGCAATGTCGGTGGCTTTAGAAGACCAAGGAGAAAGTGTACCAAGACGCGGTGTCACCAAGAAAAGACGTCCAGATCGCTCAATTTCAGAACATCTAGGCCCATAAGTGAGCAAATTATCCAGCTTTTGTTGTTCTTCTTTCGAAAGAGGTGCTCTAATATCCACAAAATGGACATATTCAGCCTCCATCTTCGTAACAGGAAGGTTTTTTATCTTAAAAATTTGCCGCCATTTTTTTTTCCGAAATTCGGACAGTGCGGAAGAGCCAGGCAAAATTTCCATGTACATGCTTCTCTTATCTTGGTGGTACGTGAATTAAAATGATATGGGACATTTGCCTCCATAAAACACAAAAAAAGGATCACTCAAGCCCGATGCATATCATTTTAAAGATCTAATTCGGCATTATATGTGAAAAGTTTGTGCGGAGTAACCGCTCACGCAACCGATTGCATTACTTTTTCACTCTCGCAAATAGAAGTTTTTATTTATCCTCTTTCACCTGAAATGATTTAAGCTTCTCTTTTCCTCATCACTGGGCTTTGATATAAAAGACTCAACAGATAACTAAAGAGCACTGCGCTTTGAACCAGAAAGCTATAAAAACAATCTCTCAACAACTTTTAAGCCTCATTATGGTGCTTGTTCTTATGGGTTGTGAATGGACGTATGATAACCGAACCGAGCTAGAAAAAATCCGAGATCGCGGCGTACTGCGTGTCGGCACTCTGAACAATCAGCTTTCTTATTACATAGGCCCAAACGGTCCAACGGGCCTTGACTATGAGCTTGCTCATCAATTTGCACAACAGCTTGGCGTTCAATTAGAAATGCAACCCACCCACACCCTTTCTGGTCTATTCCAAGTTCTTAATCGAGGTGATGTTGACATTATTGCGGCAAGCTTGACCATCAGAAAAGATCTCCTTGAGCGCTTTCGACCTGGTCCTGCTTATTATTTTGTCGATCAGCATTTGGTTTATCGTAACGGGCACTGGCGCCCACGTAACATGCAAGAGCTCAATAAAAAAGGCGCGCGCATCGCCGTCGCCGCAAATTCAAGCCATGCCCTCACCTTGGCTAAAATTCAAGAAAAACATCCTTCTTTGGTCTGGGAGAGTGTCGAAAACACCCATGATGATGATCTGTTAAAACAAGTGGCCGAAGGGACCCTTGATTTTACTATTTCCGACTCCGCCAACATTTCGATGATACAACGGACTCATCCTGAAATCACAGAGGCCATTCTTCTTTCAAGCAATGAACCTGTTGCCTGGTTTATGAATAAAAAGCAAGATGACAGCCTTTACGCTTTGCTGATCGAATTTTTTGGCAAAGTCACTCAAACCGGGGAACTTGCTGCATTAGAAGAAAAGTATTTTGGTCACGTCACCAGTTTTGATTTCTTCGATACACGCGCATTTTTACGCGCGATCAACACCAAACTTCCTACTTGGGAACCCCTTTTCAAAAAATACGCCAATGATTTCGACTGGCGCTTGCTTGCCGCGCTTGCTTATCAAGAGTCTCATTGGGATCCGGATGCCGTTTCTCCTACAGGGGTTCGTGGCATGATGATGTTGACCTTGCCAACGGCAAGATCGGTAGGCGTCACTGACAGGGTCGATCCTGAGCAAAGCATCAAAGGCGGATCTATTTATTTGCGCCGCATGCTAAACCGCATGCCAGACAGCATTGATCAACACGAAAAGATATGGTTTGCGCTCGCGTCATATAATATTGGAATAGGTCATCTCATGGATGCGCGCCGCATCACAGAGACTCTTGGAGCCGATCCTAACGCATGGGCGGATGTCAAAGAGCGACTTCCTTTATTGACCAAAACCGAGTACAACAAAAACACCCGTTACGGGTATGCCAGAGGCTATGAAGCCCTTCGTTATGTAGAAAATATTCGTCGATATTATCAAAGCATTGTGGGCTATGAAGAAGAGAAAGAAAGAGCAAAACCGATTGACTCAAACACGTCTCAACACCTTGAGCAATTAAAAACCATTAATGCAAAAAACACAGGGACGTCCCCAGCCAATGCGTCGGGGTCAAAACAAAAAGAGAGCAAGCCCAAATAAACTGAAAAAAAAGAAACAGACCCAATAGAATGAAAGATGCGCGCCTGCGCCAAACAAGTGAAGCCCTTGAGCAGAGACGAACGCTGTGATTGGGCTGAGCGAGCGCCGCCAACACCCAGGCAGTTTCAACGGCGACGGGGATAAAATCGCGAGCACATTGTTATAAATTTCTTAATCAGGATCAGTCGTTATAGAAAATTTACGCCTTTGTTCT
>CAMRDW010000027.1 GCA_947041315.1 uncultured Enterovibrio sp. | reverse complement strand
CCCAAAATAATTGATGTTGCGCGCCTGCGCCAAGCGAGTGAATTCGCTGAGCATAGATGGACGATGTGATTCGGTGTTGAATCGCCCCCTGCTCGCTCGGTACAAGGCTGAGGGGAATACGTATAAATTTAAATTATATATTTCCATGTCATGATATTGTTAGAGTTTAAATTGGGTAATATCAAAATTTTTTTTAACAAAATAAAGTTATAGTGCGTTAATAAGCTATTTTCTTTCCCTTTTTCTTGTTATTGTTAAATCACTTTCTCACACTGTTGAACGCCATATAATGACGAAATTAGAAATAAACCTTCTAAATACAGAAAATGACATTCCTTTGTCTGAATGGAAAAAGCTTCAGAAAATTTGGGAAAATATAGAAAAGAAGAAAGATCGCAATATCCGTCACGAAATCAAATTAGACCATTTTTTTTCTAACTTTAAAACGCAGCTCGAAATTATCGAGTCTGACATTTGTTTAGTTCAAGAAACACTGGCCCTTCATTTATTCACTTTTTTAAACAAAAAAACATTGCGAGATAAAGAGAAATTCGCCTTACAAAATTGGATTCTTGAACTTATTGAAAACATCGAATCAAATCCTTTTCGTAAAAACGACATCCAAGATCTGAAAAAAAAATTGAATACCTATTACATGACGTTATTTCAAGAACACGAAGAAAAAGACACCCTTTTAAATCAACTTCGTGAAGAGTTTGAAACCATTTTGTCAACGGTCACAGGAAAAAAACAGACGTTAGATGATGAAGAGCTGTATCGTCTAATGGAAGATAAAAACAATATCATTGAAATAATGCAAGAGAGGCTGGAATGCGAAAAAGAGGAGATAGACGAGACCATCACCACAGATGACACAGGCCCCGAGTTGAATTCAAAGAACGAAAACAAGGAAAAAAACATAGAAGACTTCTTTGATTCAAAAACCATGACAAAATTATACCGCCAACTGGCAAGAGAATTTCATCCAGATAAAGAACAAAACACAGACAAGAAAGAAATTAAAAAAGATCTCATGCAACAACTCTCACAAGCAAAAAAAGAAAAAGACACCTTCTCTATGATCTTATTGGCACAACATTGGCTTCCCAATTTTGAATTAACACTCGATAAAAACACACTGCATGCCTTAAAAAAAGCATTAAAAGAAAAATTACGACTCATTAACCAAGAACATAAAATGATGCAAGAAGACGTTAGCATCGTAAATATCATCTGGGAACGCTTCGGGAAGGGCTCAAAATCAGTGCAAACCAAAAGGACAAAAGAATATAAAGAAAATAGGATTCAACATAAAGAGACTCTTTCTTTCCAATTAAAAAATATAAAAACAATAAAAGACATAAGAAACGAAATTCATATTCGACAAGATCAAACACATTAATTATTACGTCACTTTTAAATTTATCCTTTGGTCCCTTTAAAGAGCTTGCTTTTGTTTTAAATGAAAAAGGCGTTACATTTTTAAATGTAACGCCTTTTTCATTCCGCCGTTGAACAGACGCCCGTCTTGACCTCGGTGATAGGCCCCCTTTTTTCATTTTTAAATATCTTGGGTATATAAAAGAATGAAAAAGGATCACTGAACCTTAAATTGAAACCATCAGCGCCCTCTTATGCATTAAAGACTTCGTTCTTTTTTTCATCTGATGAGGGATCATCATCCCCTTCTTTTAAGACCGTCACTTCAATTCCCACCCCGTACATCTCACGATACAAGATGCCTTTGACATTAAACATAAACGGCAGAATCCAAAAGAGGGCAATTCCCGCTGTAATATAAGAGACAAGAAACCCCAAACCGATACAAACAGAGACCAGCAGTAAAGGGAACAATTTCTTGATGACCGAGAGAAAAGACACTTTCATTGCGTCCACTGGACTGAGTCTTTTTTCACAAATAAGAAGAATGCTCATGGAAAACGTCACCCCCAAAAACAAGCTCAAAAAAGGGATCATTTCTCGAGCCAGGCTTTGAATACACAAGACCAATCCCGTCGCAATAACAACAGGCATCGCAAAGGCGAATCCTTTGATAATGTGTCTTGGCTTTGTTTTAAAGCCAATGGCATGACTTAACCCCATGAGGCTGATGGCGGCATACAAAGGAGAGGTCAAAACACCGGTAAGAAAAACCGCAACTTGCCCCGATTGAAACACCTCAGGGCCCAATTCAACTTTTCCCACGATACCGTCAAAAAATGCGCTCACTGAAGGGGTCATCAAGGATAAAAGCAGTAAAAAAACAACGACATTGGCTCCCATCAACATCAAGATGGCAGGAAGAAAACGCCAAAAATGTTTTTGTGTAAGTTGGATGGCCTCTTGGATCACGCTTGAAGCACTGAGTTTGTAATTTCCAGATAATGCATTTTCTAATGAGCCTCCAACGTGCAAGGCATTGCTTAATTGTTGTTTATTCATATCTAGGCAACTTTGATTTTCTCGTTAATAAAGAAGGGTAATCCGTAATAAAGGTATAGATTATTTTTTTATCTGATTTGTTAAAACAAACGCTTCTTTCTTTTTTTATTTACACATCCTCCTTTAACGCGCCCATTTTCATTCGAACACAAATGCCCCCATCGTCGGTGAACCTTCATGAAGAACAGGGGCGCCTTTGACTCTCATCCATGACGAAGAGCGCGGTTCTTAAAGGGGGTGGCATTTTATTTTTGTGGATGAACGCTTAACTTAACCTCTTTTGGGTCTTTGTTTTTTTTGATTTCTCCCCTAAAATGACAGGTTTCGTTAAGTAAACCACGCATACAAAACCCTGTTCAGACGCATAAACAACAAAAAAACCGAGATTAAAATGAAATTTTAAGATCCTTCCTCTTTCAAAAAAGATCCGAAAAACAAAAAAAATCACGTAAAATATAAAAAATGCTTTAACTTCATGGACCGCAAGTCTATTATGCGCAACGCTGCTTTTTGGGGATTAATCGCCCTCAATCGAAGGAGATACACGAGAATTGAACGCAACAAAACAACTGAAAAAAACCATTGTCAAGCTCAAAACACTTTCCAAAAGTTTTGATGGTAAAGAAATCATTTCAAAGTTTGACCTCAAAATAAAAAACGGTGAATTTCTCACTATTTTAGGCCCGTCAGGCTGTGGTAAAACCACGGTCCTTCGTTTAATTGCAGGCCTTGAAGAGCCCGACGCCGGAAAAATCATCATTGATGAACAAGACGTCACTGCCGTCCCTGCAGAGCTACGTCATGTGAACACGGTTTTCCAAAGTTACGCTTTGTTTCCACACATGTCTGTGTTTGAAAATATTGCGTTTGGTCTTCGAATGCAAAAAGTCCCCCAACCCGAAATTGAATCACGGGTCATGGAGACCTTGCGCATGGTTCAACTTGAACAATTTTCAACCCGAAAACCCCACCAATTATCTGGAGGCCAACAACAGCGTGTCGCTATAGCGCGTGCCGTTGTCAATAAACCGAAGGTCCTTCTCCTCGATGAGTCTTTGTCTGCCCTTGATTATAAATTACGCAAACAAATGCAAATTGAACTCAAACAACTTCAACGAAAATTAGGGATCACCTTTATTTTCGTAACCCATGATCAAGAAGAAGCCTTGTCCATGTCCGATCGCATCATCGTCATGCGATCAGGAAAAATACAACAAGACGGTTCTCCTCGTGAAATTTATGAAGAGCCGGCCAACCTTTTTGTCGCCAGCTTTATTGGTGAGATCAATGTATTCGATGCCATTGTCAATGAGCGAATTGATCAAAAAAAGATATTAGCAACCATAGAAAACAAGCAATACCCGGTTTTTTGCAAACTCGATGTTGCCCCTGGCGACAAGCTCAAAGTTTTGTTGCGCCCAGAAGATCTACGGATAGAAGAAATTGGGGCAAGCCAAACAAGCAACGGCATTGTTGGGCATATACGGGAACGCACTTACAAAGGCATGACCCTTGACTCGGTGATCGAATTAAATTCAGGAAAAACCGTCATGGTCAGTGAGTTTTTCAACGAAGATGATCCGGATGTTGACCATTCTTTAGATCAAAAAGTGGCGATTACCTGGGTCGAAAGTTGGGAAGTGGTATTGCCGAATGAAGAAACTTAATTTACAAAACGCCATTATTGGCGTGATTGTCGGCTGGTTATTGGTGTTTGTTTTTATTCCAAATGTCATGATTATCTTCACCAGTTTCCTTACCCGAGATGATGCGAATCTCATCGAGATGACCTTCACCTTAAGCAACTACGCAAGGTTGTTTGATCCCCTTTATGCCACTGTGGTATGGCATTCTTTTTACATGGCGGTCATTGCGACCTTGTTGTGTTTGTTGATAGGCTACCCCTTCGCATATGTTATCACACGTATGCCTAGAAAATGGCGCCCACTCATGCTGTTTATGGTCATTGTTCCTTTTTGGACCAATTCCCTCATCCGCACGTATGGGTTGAAGATTTTCTTAGGGACTCGGGGTCTTCTCAATGACTCTCTTTTGTCTCTTGGGTTGATAGAGAGCCCGCTTCGCATTATGTACACCGAATACGCGGTCATGATAGGTTTGGTCTATATTCTTTTGCCTTTTATGATCTTGCCCCTTTATTCGAGCATTGAAAAACTCGATAACGCCTATTTAGAAGCGGCAAAAGATTTAGGGGCCAATAAATTCCAAACCTTCATTAAAATCATTCTCCCGATGACCATGCCTGGGATCATCGCTGGCTGCCTTTTGGTTCTGCTTCCGGCTTTAGGGATGTTTTACGTCTCCGATCTTTTAGGCGGAGCCAAGAACTTGCTCATCGGTAATGTCATTAAAATTCAGATTTTAAACATCCGTGATTGGCCCTTCGGCTCTGCTGCAAGCATTTCATTGACGATTTTGATGGGATTAATGCTCTTTGCTTACTGGCGGGTTGGAAAGCTTATGAATAAAAAGGTGGAGCTAGAATGAGTCGATTTTTTAAATCCAGCTTTATGTTTATTGTCTACGCCTTTTTATACATCCCCATTCTTATTCTCATTGTGAATTCATTGAACGAGAGCAAATTTGGGATGCAGTGGGCGGGTTTCAGTACAAAATGGTACACCGCACTCTTTAATAATGACAGTTTGATTCAAGCGGCCATTAATTCGATGACCATTGCTGTTTTTTCTGCAACGCTTGCCACCCTGATTGGAAGCCTGACTTCTGTCGCCCTCTTTCGGTATCGATTCAAAGGAAAAAACATCGTCAACGGCATGCTGTTTATTGTCATGATGTCTCCTGATATCGTGATGGCTATTTCTCTTTTGGCTTTGTTTATCGTATTAGGCGCGGAGCTCGGTTTTCTGACGCTCTTGCTTTCTCATATTACGTTTTGCTTGCCTTTTGTTGTAGTGACGGTCTACAGCCGTTTAAATGGATTTGATGTGCGCATGCTGGAAGCGGCGAAAGATTTAGCTGCCAGTGAATGGGTTATTTTAACAAAAATCATCTTGCCTTTAGCAGCCCCTGCAATTGCAGCAAGCTGGCTTTTGAGTTTTACTCTTTCACTGGATGACGTGATTGTGAGTTCTTTTTTAACAAACCCAAGTTATGAGATTTTACCCTTAAAGATTTATTCAATGGTAAAAGTGGGGATTTCTCCAGAAGTTAATGCCCTCGCCACCTTGATGCTGATCGTATCTCTTGCCTTGATCATTTGTTCACAATGCTTGTTACGCAATAAAATGCAGCCTTCATGAGGCTGCATCCATTTGTATATCATTTTTTTATTTGTACGTTGGGTTAGGGACGATGATCCAAACATCCCAAACAGCAGGAGTCCTCAATGAAACCACTTTCTAAATTCATCCTCGGCAGTGCAATCTCCGTTTCTGTCTTTTTTAATTACGCCTTGGCCACAGAGAATAAAGAACTTTATTTTTATAACTGGTCCGAATATATCCCAAGCGACGTCATTGAAGAATTTACCAAAGAAACGGGGATCAAGGTTTTTTACTCAACGTATGAATCCAATGAAAGCATGTATGCAAAATTAAAATTGCATCCAAAAGGGTATGATTTGGTGGTCCCCTCTACGTATTATGTCGAAAAAATGCGTGATGAGAACATGCTACAAAAAATTGATAAAACGAAATTAATGCACTTTAAAGGTCTCGATCCCAACACCTTAGACAAACCATTTGACCCAAAAAATCAATATTCGGTTCCTTATATCTGGGGTGCGACGGGAATCGGCTATAACACCGAAACCATCAAGCCAGGCACCCTTGATTCATGGGCTCAATTATGGGATCCAAAATACAAAGGTCAGCTTTTAATGATGGACGATGCCCGTGAATTTTTTCATATCGGATTGAAAAAATTAGGGTATTCTGCCAATACGAAAAACCCTGTTGAGATTAAAGCAGCCTACGAAGAGCTGAAAAAAATCATGCCAAATGTCTTGTTGTTCAATTCAGACTCCCCTGGAAATCCTTACCTGGCTGGTGAAGTTGAATTAGGCATGCTTTGGAATGGCTCTGCTTATACGGCAAAAAAAGAAAAAGCCCCCATCGATGTCATTTGGCCTAAAGAGGGTGCGATTTTCTGGATGGACAGCTTGGCCATCCCTGTTAATGCGAAAAACGTTGAAGCGGCCCATAAAATGATCGATTTTTTACTTCGTCCTGAAAATGCGGCCCGATTTGCGATTGAAATTGGGTACCCTACCCCTGTTAAAGCGGCTGACGCTTTTCTACCCAAAGAGTTTAGAAATAATCAAACAGTCTATCCGCCTCAAGAGGTGATGGATAAAGGCGAATGGCAGGTTTCCGTAGGAAAGGAAAACGTACTTTATGAAGAGTATTTTCAAAAACTAAAAGCCGGCCAATAAATAAACCACTTTTTTTAACCCCGTCTTGATAAGAAGCACCGTTTTTTTCGGTGCTTCTTAACGTTAAAACGCAACGCATACCAATCCCGCCTTGTTTTCATTGAATTTTCCAGCGTAATGTCTGACGAACGACGTAATGCAATGGATATCAAATCAATTAATCATTGAAATGGCATTAAACATCCTTCCAGACTAAAAAAAGACAGGCTTTTTTTTCTTCCTCTTTTTTTAAGTGATATACCCGTCGCCTTTGAAGCTGCGTGGATGTTGGCTGCTCTCACTCAGGCCAATCACATAGTCCATCGATGCTCAGGGCCTTCACTCGTTTTCCGCCTACACAGATCTTCAAGGGCCTTGGGTATAAACACAAGCCCCCTTTTTTACCTTTTCCTCCTTTTGAACAGTGAGAAAGCGAGGTTATTTTTATGAAATCAAGTATGATGATCTCTTCAATATAAAGTTATAGTGCGTTAGGGATCCATAAAAAAGCCCAGACCGAAGTCAAAGGCTTAATTTAAAAGCTCTCTTTTTTAGGCTTTTGAGGCTTGGTCCAAATGCCGTTCATTGGCCTTCTAAGACACGAGTAAGAGTTCTTCAACAAGTTCAGGCACAAGCGCAGTGGCTTTACCGTAGCGTTTTTCTTCAAATTCACTTTCTACCGCACTGGGTTCAAGATTGATCTCAAGTGTATTCGCCCCGTTCATTCCTGCCTCCTGAACAAAACCGGCAGCAGGATAAACAACGCCAGAGGTACCAATAGAAATGAAAAGATCAGCCTCTAGCAAAGCTTTTTGAATCTCGCCCATAAACAACGGCATTTCTCCAAACCAAACGATATGAGGGCGCAAAGGAGAAGGCGTGGTGCAACAAGAGCAAACCGTGCTTTGTGTCACGGCGTCAAACCAGGAAATGACTTGATTTGATTGAAGACAGCGTACTTTAAGAAGCTCACCGTGCATGTGGATCACATTTTTGCTTCCCGCTTTTTCATGCAGATCATCAATATTCTGTGTGATAATCGTCACCTTGCCTTCCAGCTCACGCTCTAATCGCGCCAAGGCTTCATGGGCTTTATTAGGGGAAATCCCATTTTGAAGATTTTTTCTAAGCCCATTATAAAAAGACTGAACCAAGGTCGGATTTCGCATAAACCCTTCCGGGGTTGCAACGTCCTCAATGGCATGATCTTCCCAAAGTCCGTCTTCTGAACGAAAAGTTTTAATTCCGGATTCAGCAGAAATCCCAGCGCCCGTCAGCACAATAATATTTTTATATTGAAATTGCATTGCCCCTCTCTTTTTCTTCTTTTTTGCATTCATTGGATTTTTATTCAGCTTACTGATAAGGCCTTCATTGAAAAGCATACCATGGAGAATGAACAAATCCTTAAGTCATCCTCTCTTCTTTGCCTCTGATTTTTTAAACAAAAAGAAGGCTTCTTGCGACAAAAGAACATTCCCTCTAAGGGCGAGGCTCATCTTTGCGCAAAGCATCTCCTTTTTCGTTGAAAAGCCAAATTAGGTCCTTGTGCTCACGGGCAGAATTCAAGGCACATTCAGAAATATGTCTTATATTTACAATAAATGTATCGAAAACAATAATGAGATATGTCTAGATCATCTAAATCGAGGCTTTTCAGCGCCCTTTTATCCCTTCCACTCGTTGCCCTTTCTTTTCATCTTGAGGCCGATGAGACTTTCAGTGTGAGTGGGTTTGGGAACGTCAGTCTTATTAACTCAGGAACAAAAGACATTGGATTCATCTACGATCTGACAAAATCAGGGATTTATGATGAATGGGATCTCAAAACGGGCTCCGCTTTTGGCATTCAACTGAACAGTAAAATCAGTGATTCTTTCTCTGTGGTTCTGCAAGGCGTTTTTCAAGACAGACTCGACAATGATTTAAACAAAACCCTCACTTTAGGCTTTCTTCGATACAATCTTTCATCCCATACCGCCATCAGGGTTGGCCGTATAGCAACACCGATATACATGCTTTCAGAATACAGAGATGTCAATTTTGCCTACCTTTGGACAAAGCCTATTACCGGATTTTACTCTTCCATCCCCGTTACCTATATCAATGGCGGGGACATTTCTTATCGTTTCCCTCTTGGCGAAGGGATTTTTGAAACGCGACTTTTTTCAGGCTATTCAGAGCTTGGCATTGAAACCATCTACACCACACACGATGTGACACTGTCACCTCTTTATGGAGTGAAATTCAGTTATTCCCTTCAAGATTGGTTATTCTCCGCCGTCAGCAGCACGACAACCGTCAAAGACGGAGAGCCAGCACAGAGCCTTTCTCTTTTTTTAAATAACACGCCGGGGATCTCCTTTCTCTGGCCCGAAGCCAAACAAATTGCCTCTGATTTCAAATTTGTGGATACTCGCATTTCCTATTTTTCACTGGGGGCCTTGTATGAAACAGGAGACTGGAATGTTCAATCAGAGATCAGTTACACGAACACAGAATGGGTCTTTTTTCCAGATTTAGCGGCGGCTTATCTCAGTGTTGGGCGGGTCATTAACAACACAAGCTTTTATGGTTTTGTCTCAAAAGAAAAATCCATCGGCGCGCAATATGAATTGCCCCCCCCCCTTTCAAACGGTTTGATGGTCCCAGACATTGCCTCAGCCTACAACATGATCAATAACACCCTCAATGCACGTATCATTGACCAAGAAACGTTAGGATTAGGCGTCAGAATTGATATATGTTCAAATGTCGCGCTAAAAGGTCAAATTGAACGCACTTGGTTAAAAGACAATCACATTGGGGCCTGGGGGATCACAGGAACAAGTTTAAATACGAAGGCGCCAGACCACATTGATACCCTCTCTTTCAGTGTCAGTTTTATTTTCTGATGAACATCCTTCGTCCTCTCTACCTCATCCTGATACTCCTTGCTTGGCAGGGAAATGTGCATGCAGATTTGATTGTGGTCGTCAATCAAAACAACCCCGTCGAAGCCCTTTCATCACGGCAAATTACAGACATTTACATGGGACGGTTTAATTCTTATCCAAATGGCCACATCGCAAATACGACCGATCATCCCCAAGACAGCCAGATCAAAGTCGAATTCTATTCACGTCTCGTCGGCAAGTCCATCGCCCAAATTAACGCCTATTGGGCCAGACTCCTGTTTACAGGAAAAGCAGAGCCCCCCACAACAAAATTGTCAGGGCCAGAGATTGTTGCCTTTGTCCAAAACAACAAAAATGCCATTGCCTATTTAGATGATGCAACCGTGATTGGTAACTTAAAGGTGGTATACAGATTTGAAAATATTGAATAAGAAAATTCATATTCGTGTTGCCACTGGCGTGGCGACGGGGGCGATAGCAATGACTGTCCTTGCTTCCGTTATTTTCTTTTTTATTTCGTATGATCAAGAGCTCATCCATTCTCGTACACAAATAAAACAAATCGTTCAAACAGTTGAAAAAAATACCGCCATCTCTTTGTACCTCGGGAACCTTGAGCTCGCCAATGAAGTGCTTCAAGGGCTTCAAGCAAACGACATTATTTCTGGCTCAAAACTCACAACAAAAAAAGGCCTCTTTTCTTTGTCCTTGCCAGAAAAAGGCGTGAACGCCACCCACAAAAAAATGGTTTTTCCTATTCTCTCTCCTTTTAATAAAAAAGAGAAAATGGGGGATTTGATCATTTATCCAAACCATGACTATATCGAAAATAACGCCATCACTTTGGCAAAAGTACAAGTCAGCCTGCTTATTTTTTATTCGATTATCGTCACCTTACTCACCCTCTACATTGTGAACCGTATCCTCACAAAACCCATGAAAAACTTAGTACAACGTTTTCACCTCATCGCTCCTGGAGACCGAGCCCGTCTAAAAGCACCACAAGGACATCAACACAATGAAATTGGGGCGTTGGTTGGAGACATCAATGAATTACTGGATGCTGTCAATCACAAAATAAACAATGAAAGAGAATTACGTGCTCAAACAGAAAATCTCTCTAAAAAGTTCCGTTTGATTTTCGAAAGAGCCAGCGCGGGCATTGGACTGCTTGACAATATCAATCAATTGATTGTTGCAAACCCCGCTCTTTTACGCCTGATAGGGCAAACCTTCATCGTGGACAGTGATTCCATTAAAAAAAACGACTTCACAGACTATTTTTATAACCCACAAGAACTCAAAGAGTTCATCGCCGATTTTTGGATAAAACCGGGAAACCAGTTTTGTGCCATCGACATTCAATTGAAACACAAAGTCCGTGCTCCGGATAAATGGGTACATTGTCTTTTTTCTAAAGTTGAAGACATCAACAATCCAGACGACAGTGTATTGGAATTGGTGGTTTATGACATTACAGAGCGTGCAGAGCGTGAACAAAATATCATCTATGAAGCCGAGCACGACCCCATGACCTTGCTGCTTAATCGACGGGCGAGCATGATAAAATTAGAAAAATCGATTCTAGATGCTGAAAAAAGAAGACGGAATTTTGCCGTCCTCATGATTGATTTAGACGGTTTTAAACGGGTCAATGACACCTATGGACATGATGCTGGCGACAAGGTGATCTCCGCTGTCGCAAATCGTATAAAACAATTTTTCAGAGGAACCGATGTGGTTTCTCGCTGGGGGGGGGATGAATTTCTAATTGGCTTTTCGTATTCACCGAGCGATGAAGGAGCCGTTTCAGACATCGCAGAAGATCTTCAATATCAAATTACCCAACCCATTGAAATTGGTCATGAACAATTGGCAAATGTCGGCTCAAGTATTGGTATTTCTCTTTTTCCAGAACACGGATTAGGAATATCACAACTCATTGAAAAAGCAGATGAATCAATGTACTTCGTCAAGAATAACGGGAAAAATTTCTTTCATTTTTATCAATACGAAAAAGGAAAAGAGTCTATCAGAAAAAGAGCCCCACTCAAGGAATCAAAAAACGCCATTATTAGGCAATGAAATGAAAATAAGGCTTCAAAAACAATGCTCTTCTCGCATTTGTCGTTTTTGTCCTTATCGAAAGCGCCATACAAAAAAACATCATTTGGTTTTAAACGTTTAAATCTTTTTTTCTCTTGAAATGGAGTTCAACATGACGACGAAAGAGCTGCTCTCACAAGTCGATAAAATGCCCAAAATCCCCAAAGTCGTTCAAGAGCTGATGGATCTTGTAAACCATCCAGACGCCGAGATGAATAAAATCTCAGAAAAGATATCTCAAGACCCCGTGATCAGTGCGCGTATTTTGCGCTTATCCAATTCTGCACATTTTGGCCGAGGTAAATCCGTTTCTTCTATCGAAGAGGCGGTGATCCGCGTGGGATTAAGCCCGATACGCACCCTTGTCACCGCTTCTGCCCTGATGAGCTCTTTTCCTCAAATCGACGGATTAGATTTAAAGATTTTTTGGGGGACCACTTTTGAAGTCGCCACACTTTGCAAAGGTTTAGCAAAACAACTCAAAGCCGATCAAAATGAAGCCTTTACGGCCGCCATGCTCCATAACATCGGCGATTTACTGATTTACACGATTTATCCCGATAAAATAGAAAAAGTCGCCCTTCATGTGGAAGCTGGAAAATCGAAACCTGAAGCACAACAAATTGTATTAAATACCGATTGTGCAAAAGTGGGAGGCGCCCTCGCGAAAAATTGGAAATTCACAGACAAGCTTATTTATGCTATTTCAAATCAATTCACTTTCACACAAAAGGATGAATACCACCAATTGCCCGCCATGATCAATTTGGCAAGGAAAATCGATGAGAATTGGGATGCTTTTTCAAACGACGAGATAGCAAAAAAAGACTGGCTACTCCACCAGCTTGAGTACAGTATTTTGGGGTGTGATGAGAAGGTCTTTGACGAGATGCAAGAACAACGTGGCGCGGGACGAGAGCTTGCCCAATCTCTGATCTAAACGGCTTTTTGATGAAAAAAGATCCCTGATCATCAAAAGGGATTTTTAATCAAGATCCACCAGCCAAAAAGCGAATAAGAATATAAAGCACCGACATGCATACTTCGTTTATCCGCTAAGTCACCTTTCACTTATGCGCTAAGTAAGCTATTGAGATCTTTTTTCAAGGCATCCACTTTTTTACTTTTATCGTAAGAACGGTGTTCTTCGCTAAGAAGAAACTCAATGGTATCAGACAAGGTCGCATCCAGTTCATGGGCTTTTATAGATAAACGCTCCCAGACTCTAAAATCCAAATCAATTGATTTTTTACGGGTATGCTCTTGCTCTGCATTAAAGTGGCGTTTTCGCTTTGCTCTGATCGCTTGTTTCAGTTTTATTTCCAGCGTTATTTGCATATGCTCTTGAATCCATAAAGAAACCTCTGTAGGTTTATGTTCCATAGATAAAAGCAATTGCATCGCGGCATGCATCTCTGAAGTATCAATATAATGTGTGATATTGATGCCTTCTTTATGTTTTTTAACCAGATAGGTCCATTTCCATCCAGCTTCTAGATTTTCAAGTTGTTGATATTTCATAATATACAGGATCACCTTTAGAAGAACATATCTTATTCGTTACACTGTAACAATTGATTCTGTTTTTATCAAGTGCAAAATAATCTGCGCTTTTTCCTTTCTCTTCTTCCATAGAATGTAGGTCATTGCGCGGTTTCTTTGCTACTTTGCCCCGTCGTAATCCTTTATACTTCATGTAATTACTATTTCATAACGTTGAAGCTATTACACATGCAAGAAATGACTTGGCAATCTCTTAGGCCTCAATTTACATCTATTCAAGAAGATCTTGATAATTATTCAGAGCTTAACCCTTCTTCAGAGCTTAACCATACGCCTTACAGTCGAGTGCAATTGCGTCTCAATAAGGCCATCCGTAAACTGATCCATGAATCCAGTTTTCCTCATTTTTTATGTGTGACTGCCCCTGATATTTACGATTATTATGACATTATTCAACAACTCGTCATTGAAAATCGTCCTTCAAAAGTATTTCCCATTATTTGTGCCGATCGTTTTAATGAAATACAGCTTTTTGGTGCGATATACCCCTCTACGCAAGAAGGGTCCCCATCTCAAAAAGTGACAGGTTTGCTTCATAAAGCCAATGGCGGTGTTCTTCTTCTTTCTTTGACCCATTTATTGCTCTGTCCTCCTTCTGTTTGGAAACGCTTAAAAGTCACCTTAAGCCGTCAACGGATTGAATGGGAAAGTGCAAAACCCAATATCTATTGCGAAGTACCAGAAGGTGAAGCATTACACACTCGGATCATTCTTATCGGCGACCGTGGGCTTCTTTCTGATTTTGACGATTTAGAGCCTGACTTACATAGCCTCTGCGATTACTGCGAATTCGAAGAAGAATTCAACCTCTCAAAAAACACCGTCAAAGATTATTTGTCCCTCATTAAATACATGCAGGAACAAGCCCAGGTTAAGCCCCTTTCAACAGAAGCCATAAAACGCGTCATGCAAGCAGGAGCACGCTTTACAGAAGACAATGAACAGATGCCACTTTGTCCTTTGTGGTACCAAGCATTATTCCGTGAAGCCCATCTTTTTTCTCAAAATCCCCTCATTGAACAAGAAGACATACAAGCCGCGCTCACCGAAAAACATTTTCGCGCCTCCTACCTTCCCTCTCGTGGATTAGAAGACATCCTCACGGGGCAAGTCTTTATTGAAACATCCGGTGAGCAAATAGGACAAGTCAATGGACTGAGCGTCATAGAAATCCCAGGACATCCTCTGACTTATGGAGAGCCTGCCCGTATTTCTTGTGTTGTTCATTTTGGAGACGGCGAAATCACGGATGTCGAACGAAAAGTAGAGTTAGGTGGCAGTCTTCACGCAAAGGGCATGATCATCATGCAAGCCTTCTTGCAGGCCGCACTTGAATTAGAAGAGCCTTGCTTGTATTCCGCATCCATTGTTTTTGAGCAATCATACTGCGAAGTCGATGGAGACAGTGCCTCTCTTGCCGAATTATGTGCTTTCGTCAGTGCATTGTCCTTACAACCTTTAAAGCAATCTATTGCCATTACCGGGGCCGTCGATCAATTTGGTCGAGTGCAAGCCATCGGTGGTGTCAATGAAAAAATTGAAGGTTTCTATAAAATTTGTGCCCATCGCGGTCTCACTGGAACCCAAGGTGTTATTTTTCCTAAAGCCAATTTACGCGCTTTATGTTTAAACCAAGAGATCATTGAATCGGTTAAAACAGGTCACTTTCATCTTTGGCCTGTAGAAGATGTTGAAGAGGTTTTTCCTTTAATAGCCGGCTTGCCTTTTTCTCCAGATGAACACCACGAAAACGAACATCAAGCTGAAAACCAAGAGGACACCTCCCTCCTAGAAAAAATGTCTGAACGCATAGAATCCTTGCATCATCCTGAACCACGTCGCATTTCTTTCATTAATTCAGTTAAAAACTGGCTAAATCAACACTGATCCGATTTGATTAGCGTACAAGTGTACGCTAGCCTGGCTCTATTCTTCTAATAGGAACGAACAAATGCACATTAAACACCCATCTTATACTAAAGAAGATCTGATAGCTGCAAGCCAGGGAAAGCTGTTTGGGCCAGAAAGTCCATTATTGCCAGCCCCGAACATGCTCATGATCGACAGAATAAAAAGCATCACAGAAGAGGGAGGCGAATTTGGAAAAGGCCAACTTATCGCAGAATTAGACATACACCCAGAACTTTGGTTTTTTGATTGCCATTTTATCGGTGATCCCGTCATGCCCGGTTGCTTAGGTCTTGACGCCATGTGGCAACTCGTGGGGTTTTACCTTGGCTGGATTGGGGGAGAAGGAAAAGGCAGAGCCTTGGGTGTCGGGGAAGTGAAATTTTCAGGACAAGTCTTGCCAACAGCCAAAAAAGTCGTTTATGAACTCCAAATAAAACGCCTTATTAATCGAAAACTCGTCATGAGCGTGGCAGACGGTCGCGTTCTTGTTGACGGCAAAGAAATCTACGTCGCAAAAGATCTTAAAGTCGGTTTATTTAAAGACACCTCAACCTTTTAATCTCTTTTTATTTACCTTCTTTAAAACCGCCTTTCTCGTATCTCGTCACTAAAGATTGAAAAAGGCGGTTTCTTTTTTTATTTTCTTTTGACTCCCCCCACACTGGGGCCCTTTTCATTGCTTGGTCATGTCCGTTCTCCAATAACGCGCAAATTTAGGGATCCCCTTTTTCGTTAAACCATTAAAAAGATAAGTCACCTTGCTGCCTATCTTTGGTGGATCCATTCTTTGTTTATCGGTGAATCCTGTGCCAATTTTAAACGTTTTACCATTGTCCATTTTAACAAGCATGGATCCCATTTTTCCTTTGTACTTTCCTTTTCCTTCAAAATACCTCAGCACTTGGGCTTCTGCGTCTTGGGTTACTTTTAATTTTTGAACGCCCTCGTCTCGCCCTGAAACATACAATGCGTTTTTATCTCGTAAAATAAGCCCTTCGGCCCCTAAACGAACACGACGTTCAAGCTCTTTCATTATTGCTTTTTCGTTTTTAGCCGGAAGATGTTCAATGATCTGTATCTGTGTTTGCCCTATCTCTTTGACCCCTTCACGCAAAGCCTGATAACGCGCGGAATAATCTCCCTGATGCGCGGGCAAATCAAAAAGCATAAACTGCACCTTCTTCCACTCTTGCGTGTTTGGGGTTTTATCTAAAACCACTGACATAAGATACTCAAAAGTGCCGCGTCCTGCCCAAAGCTCCCCTTCTACAGGATAATCGGGCAATCTTTCAATAAACTCTTCGGGCGCAAAAAGACGTGTCCCTTGCTTTGTCCTTAACTCGGTCCCTGTCCAAATGGCCCTGATCCCATCCAGTTTTTCACTGAAAATGTAGCGCTCCCAATCAAGGATACGTTCGTTTTCATACGGGATAGCCAACAAAGGAGCCATTGGCAAAACAGGAGAGATAGCAACAGACTCATGCGAAAAAAAGACAAGAGAAACAGCCAAAGCAAGGGGCCTTATCTTGACTGAAAAATTAAATGCTCGGTTCATTTGAGGCTCTACCTCCTAAATAAACAGTGAAAGGAATGAAGAGTGTGGGACATTTTTAAAAAAAGCGCGCAATGGATGCGCGCTTAGCTTCATGCAGACCTTAATCCATCAGATGAATAAGAAGCCTCGATAAGATCTTATTAAGAACTCGCCAAGCCAGTCGATGGCCTAAACACGCGCAATCGCATTTTGAATGCGTTTATCTGAAATGGGGTATGGCGTCCCTAACTGTTGTGCAAAATAACTCACTCGAAGCTCTTCTATCATCCAGCGGATCTCTTTTACCTCACCTGGCATTTTTTGACCTCTTTGAAAACGATTAATTAAAGCTTTGTAATCCAATGTCACCGCCTCCAATTTGATCATGTGCAATCGGTCTTTATTCGGGTCAATGGGCAGCTTTTCTAAACGTCGTTCAATCGCAAAAAGATAGCGCTCAATATCAGGCAAGCGCGCAAAACCAGATTCGGTTGCAAACCCTTTGTAAATAAGCCCTGCCATTTGTGCTTTTATATCAGACAAAGCAAACGCCACAGTAAAATCGATTTTCCCTTTCAGCTTTTTATTGATGTTAAAGGCCGTTGTTAAAATACGTTCAACTTGCTTTGCAATCTCCAGCACACAATCTCCTAATTCGCCACGCACACCGTCTTTAAGAGCCTCAAATTTTTGAGGCTCCCAAACCACCCCTCCTTTTGATTCAATCAAAAAATCAACACCACAAGCAATACAATCATCAATTAAATCAAGAACACGCCCATAAGCGTTAAAGTACAAACCTAATTTAGATTTATTGGGAAGATGTTCGTGCAGGTATTTTATTGGTGAAGGGACATTCAATAAGACCAAACGTCGCTCACCTTGCTTCATGGCCTGCTGTTGCTCTTCTTCTGTTTCAAAAAGTTTGATCCCGACCGAATCCTTATTGTCCACAATGGCAGGAAAGGCTTTCACTTCAAATCCAGCACGCTTTTGCTCATACACCTTTCTTAACGCCCCAAAACTCCAGGTCGTTAAACCTTGCTGCTCGATGTCATCATCCGCAACTTGAGACAAGGTTTCTTGTATCTTCTCTTTTAACGTTTCTTTTAACCCATGCAAATCATGGCTTTCGTTCAAAGTTATATTTTTGTCTCCCACCACACGGTAGGTTATCTTTAAATGCTCAGGCAATGTATCCACGCGCCAATCGTCTCTTTGTATAGAGACCCCCGTCATTCGCTTAAACTCTTTTTCCAATGCGTCCAATAAAGGCATTTCCATCACAGTGACGCGCTGTAAAAACGCAGACGCATAATTGGGGGCCGGCACAAAGTGACGGCGTAACGGCTTAGGAAGGGATTTAATCAAGGCCACCACCAGCTCTTCACGTAGTCCTGGGATTTGCCAATCAAATCCTTCCGCTTGTACTTGATTTAAAATGGGTAAAGGAAGGTGTACTGTCACACCGTCTTGATGATTCTGCGGATCAAACTGATAGCTCAGTTTTAATTTTAAATTCCCTTGATGCCAAAAATTAGGGTAATCAAGCTCTGTAATATGGCTTGCATCCTTTGCCAAAAGCATGGCTTTTTCAAAATGGAGTTTGTCAGGCTCCGTTTTGCTTGTCTCTTTCCACCAGCAGTTGAAATCGCGCCCTGATACAATACTGTGATGAATACGCTGATCATAAAAGGCATACAAGGTTTCATCGTCCACTAAAATATTTCGGCGTCTCGATTTATGCTCTAATTCTTCGACCTCATTGAGAAGGGTTTGGTTTTGATGATAAAAAGCATGTTTGCTCGTCCACTCGCCTTCCACCAGCGCACTGCGAATAAAAATCTCTCGACAAAGTGCGGGATCTATCAGGCTGTAATTGACTTTGCGTTTCGCAACAATGGCAATCCCATACAACATGACTTTTTCATAAGCCATAACCGCTTCTTGTTTTTTCTCCCAATGTGGCTCACTGTAGGTGCGTTTTATCAAATGCGGACAAAGTGGTTCAATCCATTCAGGTTCAATTTTGGCCGCCACACGCCCCCAGAGTTTTGAGGTTTCAACCAGCTCCGCCACAATCACCCATTTAGGTTGTTTTTTAAAAATACCCGAGCCTGGAAAAAGACTAAAACGTGCATTTCGCGCGCCTTGGTATTCATTTTTTTCCAAATCTTTCAGACCGATATGAGACAAAAGTCCCGCCAACAATGACACATGCACACAAAGATAATCCGCGGGCTCTTGGTTTATCTTATAACCCAGCTCTCGGACCACTTGCCGTATTTGAAAATGGACATCTTGCCACTCACGCACCCGCAAATAATTGAGGTAATCACTTTTACATTGCTTTCTAAACTGATTAGCTGAAAGACTTTTTTGTTGCTCTACAAGGTAATTCCATAAATTGATGTAGGAAACAAAATCAGACGTTTTGTCTAAAAATCGACGGTGTTTTTCATCCGAGGCAAATTGTTTCTCTAAAGGACGCTCTCTGGGATCTTGAATAGACAAGGCCGAGGCGATGATCATCATTTCCTCTAGCGCCCCCATCTTGGCCCCTTCTAACACCATGCGGCCTAAACGCGGATCTGTGGGTAATTTTGAGAGGGCATAACCGCGTTCAGTCAGGCTTTTAGGCGCACCTTTTTCTCCCTCTTTCATGGCGCCAAGCTCTTCTAGCAAGCGAACACCGTCTGAAATATGTCGGCTGTCAGGGGCTTGCACAAAAGGAAACGCAGCAATATCACCTAAACCTATCGCGGTCATTTGTAAAATAACGCTTGCAAGATTCGTCCTAAAAATCTCAGGATCTGTAAATTCTGGACGTGACAAAAAATCGTCTTCTGAATAAAGGCGGATACAAATACCATCCGAAAGACGCCCACAACGTCCTTTACGCTGATTTGCACTGGCTTGAGAAATAGGCTCTATAGGCAATCGTTGCACTTTAGTGCGGTAACTGTAACGAGATATACGTGCGGTTCCAGGATCTATCACGTATTTAATGCCCGGTACCGTTACCGAGGTTTCAGCCACGTTTGTCGCCAATACAATACGACGCCCTGTATGGCTTTGAAAGGCTCTATTTTGTTCAGATGAAGACAAACGCGCATAAAGAGGAACGATTTCAGTGTCACGCAAGTGTCTTTTTTTCAACGCGTCAGCCGTGTCTCTGATTTCCCGCTCCCCACTCATAAAGATCAAAATGTCGCCGGCTTTTTCTTCTTGTAATTCATCAACAGCATCAAAAATCCCCTGAAGCGGATCAGGTTCGGTTTCTTCTTCTTTGTCTAAAGCGGCACGGTAACGCACTTCCACAGGAAACGTGCGCCCAGAAACCTCAATGATTGGGGCATTTTCAAAATGCGCAGAAAATCGTTCAGGATCGATGGTGGCCGAGGTAATAATCACTTTTAAATCGGGCCGTTTAGGCAAGAGCTTCTTTAAATAACCCAGAATAAAATCAATATTAAGGCTGCGCTCATGGGCTTCATCAATGATGATACAATCGTATTGATTTAAATACCTATCATGTTGAATTTCAGCCAATAAAATTCCATCCGTCATGAGTTTAACGCGCGAGTTTTCACTGACTTTATCGTTAAAACGCACCTTGTACCCAACCAGGTTCCCAAGCTCGGTGTTCATCTCTTGTGCAATTCGCGTGGCCACCGTGCGCGCAGCCAAACGGCGAGGCTGAGTATGCCCAATAAAGCCTGAGACCCCTAAGCCCAACTCCATGCAAATTTTAGGAAGCTGTGTGGTTTTACCTGATCCCGTCTCTCCTGCCAAAATCAAGACTTGATGAGATGAAATCGCCTCAGCGATCTCTTTTTTCATTTGGCTGACGGGTAACGCCTCAGGAAAATCTATCTTTGGGGTATTATTTTTACGCATAATGCGCTGCTGCATGGATTTTGCAATGTCGAGAGCAATGTGATCAAATGCCTTTAAGCGAGGTGCTTCTTGGCTGATCCGTTGCGCGCCTTTTATCCGCTTAGAAAGACGGAATCGGTCTTTCAGCATGCATTCATTAAGAGCAGCAAAGAGTGTCGGTGCATTGTTTTTATGGGTTGAGGCAGTCAAATGTATGTCCAGAATTGAAATTATGAAGAGAGCCAGTACAGCGCTGTATTTCCAAATTCTACCATATCCCCCTCACCGCCTAAGCATTTTGCCCACACGAAGAACGGATAAAAAGAGACTTTTTTAAATTAAATCGATCTTTTTTATGTTGAGTGCTGTTTATTTTTAGCAAGAGAACAAAACAACTGTATGAATACACAGTATCGAGTAAAAATCTGTTTTTAATGAAAAAGACAATTTAAGTGCATTTAAAGAGTGAATCGAATAAAAAACACGCATTTCCTCAAAGAAAATACGCCTTTTTATGCCAAAAACAAAAACACTGTGTAAATATACAGTGCCGCTAGGATCAAAAAAACTTTTCGACATTGAAAAAAGAAGAGGCTCTGCATCCTGAGAGCCGCTATTCTTGCCCAGCTTGAAAATGGCGCACAACATCCAATAAATTGGAAAACATGCTACGAAACTAAAATGAAAAGAGCATTATGGTGTGACATAAAAAGGACGAGAAAAATCAAGAGAAAAAGGCTGGATCAATAAACAGGCCCTTTGCCCTTCTTCTACATTTTCATTCGGAAACAAAATAGACTCCCCCCCCATCATCGCAACATGATCAAGCGCTTTTTCTTTCGCCAATTTTTGACCTTGAGAAAAATAGGTAAAATTTGGCGTCTCTTTCGAAAATGAAAATCGAAAGGTTTTGTCTTTTTTGATCATGGTATTCGAAATTTGATACAAGGCTAAAGAAGGGTCTGGATCATACACCGATTCTATAACGCCCTCCTGAATCATCCTTTTTAGAGCAGAACTTAAAGCGCTAAACGCTTGCATATTGTTTTGATATAAAGGTGCAACACGCCCCATTTCAATAGTGGCACTGAAAGAGGAACAGGTTTCAGCGCTCCACCAGCTAAATGTACTTGAGGGCTCTTGGCTGAAAATAACAGCGTCAAGATGAGCGCATTGAAGAAAAGACACTAAAGGACGCACATCCGTCATTTTTGTTGAGGTTGGGACAAGAGCAAAAATGGGGTGCAAGGAATCGCGAATTGAACAATGTAAATCAAAATGCCATTTACTTTGATTATTTTTATTTTTTGAAAAAAAGAGGGAAACATGGTTTTTAAGTCGAACAGCAATGCGTGATTCCGGATCGCCACCCAAAGTACCATTAGAAAAACAACGATTTAAATTAATATTAATAAAGCGCTGTTGTGAATTAATTGCAAAAGGATGAGCAATAATAAAGAGTACGCGTATCTTTGGTTGTAATTTTAAATTTAAAATATTGTTAACCATGTCATCAATCATTTCTAATGGCGCAGTTTCATCTCCATGTATCCCAGCGGAAATCACCAAAGCAATATCTGAATGAAAAGGACAAACCTCAATAACACCTACATCATGATGAATGATCCTTATTCCATTTCCCAATTTTATTTCATAAGGAAAAGAATCCCTATTATTTGATAATGAATGCTTTAAAAATCCATCTTTAAGTAAACGACTCATCAAATTCCCCTGAAACACAATTAAAAAACCGCGCTATATAAGCACGGTTAAGATACCTTTCACTATTTAATCGTCAATCGTCAATCGTCAAACTCTCAACTCTTGCTTTCAATTTTTGCCCTGGCCGAAAAGTCACGACTCGACGCGCCGTAATAGGGATATCTTCTCCCGTCTTAGGGTTGCGTCCAGGACGTTCATTCTTTTCTCGTAAATCAAAGTTACCAAAACCAGATAACTTAACTTGTTCGCCACTTTCCAAGGCTTTACGAATTTCTTCGAAAAAAGCTTCGACAGTTTCCTTGGCGTCCCGTTTGGTTATTCCAATATTTTCAAACAGGTTCTCAGCCAATTCGGCTTTGGTGAGCGCCATAGGTCATTCCCTCAAGAAATGTTGAATATAAATGTGATACATTGTATCTACACCATGAAATATTTTGATTGAAAATAATATCATTTATTGACCGATATATTCTCAAATATTGACTTAGAAACAGTGTAAGCCAAATGGCTGATTTGCGCCAACTTTTTTAAGTCTTATTATTTAGAATATTAAACCTATTTATTATCGTTTATGTTTATAAGCTGCATAAAAATCGAGACATATTATTTTAATTTAATACTTTTCGTTATCCTTTTATTCTGATTTTAGAGTTACATAAGGTTTTTTGTTGGACCTTTGATAAAAAAAACGAATTTAGGTTAATATTTCCTGTTAGATCTTTTAGACAAAAAAAAACAGCGCAACGCTGTTTTTTTTATGTGTTTTTTTTTAATCTCGAAGGTGTGCACCAAATTTTTCACTCAATAAGGAGAGAACATCCGAAACCGCCTCTGAAATATCGGCTTCTTCTAAAGTTCTTTCATTTGAGCGTAAAGTTAATGAAATCGCCAAACTTTTTTTACCTTCCTCTATTCCTTTACCCATGTAACGGTCAAAAAGTTTAGCTTCACACACCAAGGTATTGGACGTCGCTAAGCAAGCACGTACCAAGGCATCTGAAGAGATATTCTCATCCACTATAATCGCAATATCACGACGATTCAGAGGGAATTTAGACAACAATTCCACCTCAGGGATCACACGTTGATTCAAGGCATTCATCTCTATTTCAAACACTATCGCGCGACCATTTAAACCGTATTTTCGCTCAATCTGTGGATGTAATGTCCCTATATATCCTACGGCTTTTCCATTCAGTTCAATTTCAGCACTTTGACCTGGATGCAAAGCAGGATGAGCCGCTTGTTTAAATCGATATTGGCCAGGCTGTCCGGTGAGTTCTAATAGCGCTTCCAAATCCCCTTTCAAATCAAAAAAATCGACCGCCTTTATTGGAATATCCCAATGCTCATCAGAACAAGAGCCCGAAATAAGGCCCGCCAACATCATTTCTTGAGATATCCCATTTTCAGCTGTTTTTTCAGGAATAAAACGTAAACCCACTTCAAACAAACGAACACGTGTTTGTTGGCGCTTCTGATTATATGCAAGGGTATTTAAAAGTCCGGGTAACAAGCTCAAACGCATTGCTGACATATCAGAAGAAATAGGATTAGGTAATATAAGAGGTTCGATATTCGGCACCATCATTTTTTGGATTTTAGGCTCTATAAAACTGTAAGTGATCGCTTCATGAAAACCCCTATCAACCAAAAGATCTCGGACACGTTTTAAAGGTAAATGGGCTTCTTTATTTGCATTAATGAATAAAGAAGCGTTCGGTGACTGGTTTGGAATATTGTCGTAACCGAATATTCGCCCCACCTCCTCGACAAGATCTTCTTCAATCGACATATCAAAGCGCCATGAAGGCACTTTTGCAGTCCAGCCTTCCCCCGTGATCTCTACTTCACAGCCTAAACGCGTTAAAATATCGAGCACTTCTTCTGAGTCAATGGAATAACCCAATACGCTGTCTAATTTAAGGCGTCGTAACCTAATTACATTTTGTGTGGGTAAATCGGGTTCACTTTCATATGAGACAAGGCTTCCTGCTTCTCCACCACAAATGTCTATCAGCAATTGTGTTGCGCGCTCCATCGCGTGATATTGCAAGCTCGGATCCACCCCGCGTTCAAATCGGTGAGAGGAATCGGTGTGCAAACCATAATTGCGAGCCCGCCCTCGAATCGCATTCGGTGCAAAAAAAGCAGATTCCAATAAAATATCGGTTGTTTGGGCGCTCACACCTGAGTCTTGTCCACCAAAGATCCCGGCGATCGCAAGCACCTTATTTTGATCGGCAATCACAAGGGTTTTCTCATTGAGTGTGGCTTCATTCCCATCCAATAAACGTAAGGTTTCACCTTCGACGGCCATACGCACAAGCACTGCACCTTCAATCTTTGACAGATCAAAAGCATGCATAGGCTGTCCTTGTTCAAGCATGACATAATTGGTAACATCAACAACAGGATCAATGCTACGAATACCGCTTCGACGCAATTTTTCTTGCATCCAAAGTGGCGAAGAAACATGCATGTTCACATTTCGAACGCGACGTACTAAATAACGAGGACAGGCTTGAGGTGCCTTTACATCGATATTCACAAGATCGTTTTCAATAGAAGAAGACACCGCTTGAAACTCAGGCTCAGTGACGTGAATGCGGTTTATCAAGCCCACTTCACGTGCGATCCCTCTGATGCTTAAGCAATCAGCGCGGTTCGCCGTTAAGTCCACATCGATGATCATGTCATTCAATAAAAGATATTCACGTACGTCAGTGCCAATGACCGCATCATCCGGAAACTCGATGATGCCATTCGTGTCCACATTGATACCCAATTCAGAAAAAGAGCAAAGCATTCCAAGTGAAGGCTGACCACGCAATTTTGCTTTTTTAATTTTAAAATCACCGGGTAAAACAGCCCCCACCATGGCCACTGCCACTTTCAACCCTAAACGGCAATTAGAGGCCCCACACACGATGTCTAATAATTCGTGGCCCGCCCCAACATTCACTTTGGTGACGCGTAATTTGTCGGCATCAGGGTGTTGGGCGCATTCAACCACTTCACCCACCAGAACGCCGGAGAACACACCAGCAACCGCTTCAACTTCATCAACTTCCAAACCGGCCATCGTGATTTGATGCGCCAGCGCTTCAGTATTCACCTCTGGGGCGGTCCACTCACGAAGCCATGATTCACTGAATTTCATTAATAAATTACCCCGATGCTTACTTAAATTGTTTCAAAAAACGCAAATCATTTTCAAAAAAGGCACGCAGATCATTGACGCCATAACGGAGCATCGTCAAGCGTTCAACCCCCATACCAAAAGCAAAGCCCCTGTATTTTTCAGGATCAATGTTGACGGCACGTAACACGTTCGGATGCACCATTCCGCAACCCAGCACTTCCAGCCATTTCCCATTTTTTCCTTTCACATCCACTTCGGCTGAAGGCTCAGTAAATGGAAAATAAGACGGACGGAAACGAACCTCTAAATCTTCTTCGAAAAAATGACACAAAAAATCATGTAACATGCCTTTCAACTGAGCAAAATTCACATTTTCATCCACCAACAAACCTTCGACTTGGTGAAACATGGGGGTGTGTGTTTGATCGTAATCATTTCGATAAACACGCCCGGGGGCAATAAAACGAAGTGGCGGTTGGTTTTGTTCCATTGTTCGAATTTGCACACCCGATGTATGTGTGCGCAGCATTAAATCAGGATTGAAGAAAAAAGTATCGTGATCGGTGCGGGCGGGGTGATCTTCTGCAATGTTTAACGCATCAAAGTTATGAAATGCATCTTCTATTTCGGGGCCCGTTTTGACGCTAAAACCTAATTGACCAAAAAAACCTTCAATACGCTCTATCGTTCGAGTGACAGGATGAAGCCCCCCCTTTTCGATACAGCGCCCCGGTAATGTCACATCAATGCTTTCGCTTTTCAGCTTTATTTCAAGCTCTAAAGACTCCAGCAACTGTTTTTTTTCAATGATGGCGTCTTGTATGGCTTGCTTGGTTTTGTTGATAGCCGCGCCGGCTTCTCTGCGTTCTTCATGCGGTAATTTTCCCAGCGATTGGAGTTTTAATGTCAGCTCCCCTTTCTTTCCGAGGTATTTAACACGGACTTCATCTAAAGCCATCACTGAATCTGCAGCATCAATCGCACGCGTTGCACTGAAAAATATATCTTCTAGCTCTTGCATCGTTTCCTCTTTCACCTCTTTAATACTTGTCGACGTTAAAAATACTTGTGTCAGGGGCATAACGCCAAACCGTTGCAGAACGTGCCCTAAAAAAGGCATCACCCAACGCCAAAAAGAAAGGAAAATTCAAGATTTAAAAAGGCAGTCTCTCTCTTTTCATTTCACTTTATTTATTGGCATAAGGCCTGATAACACATAGTAAAGAAAGGGGTCTCTATTTCCAAACTGAAAGTAGTCAATACACAGAGAAAAAGAAAAAAACGCGCGTTTTTTAAGAAAAGAGGAGAAGAAGACACAACACAATGGCAAAAAGAGACGCAACCTCGCTATTTAACACAAAAATGAAGAGCGGATCCACTTGATACATTTCCCTCTATTTCACATGAAAATTCCTTCTGTACTTATTAAACTGCCCAACACAGACACTTTCTCGTTCAATTTTCAATTTTTTCAGTCCCAAAAATCCATTGCCCTCGCAAGTATTTCAAGACGCTGAAAATTCAATTAAATAAGGACAAAAGCATGGATCCAGTAAGAGGAACATCGAATTCACCCGGGAGCTCGCCAGCAAACTCGCCAACTACGAGAAGAAGGCCAAGCCTGTCTCAAAGCGCCGAAACGCCATTAACAGGCCCGGTCGAGGGCGCAGTTGGTGGGGCAGTTGGTGG
>CAMRDW010000026.1 GCA_947041315.1 uncultured Enterovibrio sp. | reverse complement strand
TAGATGAAAAATATCTCTTTCAATTTTAATTTCAAGATAGGATCTTAAAATATCAAAGTGAGGAGTGGAATGAGCGATAAACAACAAGGCAGTGAATAATAAAGAGAACTATCCCTCTGTTGCATATTGCTTAATTTATATATTCGTTATAAAAGTATCTTTTTTAAAGAGGTATTTTTATGAAACACATCTTATTTACTGGTTTTATCGTTTCAAGTTCTCTCTTTCTTGGCGGGTGTAATTCTGGGGAATCCGATATTCAATCCTCTGTCGATCTTTCGACTCAAGATAGAAACAGACTTCTGAAATTAATTCACAAAGAGGCTCCAACGCCAGAGGACCTCATCGCTATCGAAAAATTTGACACTTCAAATATTAAAAATATGTCTCACTTATTTGCCCATCGTGCTATAAATCCAGATATATCAAAATGGAATACTTCGAATGTCACCAATATGACGGGGATGTTTTATGGTACGACTCATTTCAATCAAAATCTTTCCTCCTGGGACACATCAAATGTAACCAACATGACAAACATGTTTGCTGGTGCAACTGTATTTAATCAAGACATTTCAGGATGGAATGTGAAGAAGGTCATCGACGACAGTTCGATGACCTCTGCCAGCGGAATACAAAACGTGGGTTATTTACCTGAAACCCCCAATAAGACGTTATACAAAGCTTTTATAGAAAATGACATAAGAACGATTATAAATTATGACATGACAAGATTAACCTCATTGTCTTATATGTTCTCTCGTAAAATTCATTTTAACGGGGACATTTCAGGCTGGAATACCTCCAATATCACCGATATGAGTCGAATGTTCAGGGATGCCGAGTCGTTCAATCAAAATATTTCAAATTGGGACACATCGAAAGTAACCAATATGAAAAATATGTTTTCTCGCGCGAGAAGTTTTAATAGCGATATTTCAACGTGGAATACAGAGCGCGTGACAAACATGGAAGGGATGTTTAATGGTTCCACTGTTTTTAATCAAGATATTTCTAACTGGAATACATCCAATGTGACTAATATGGAATGGATGTTTGGCTATACAGGCCATTTTAACAGCGATCTATCAAAATGGAATACAGGGCGCGTTAACAATATGGCCTATATGTTTTCTAACGCCCTCGCTTTTAATAAAGACATTTCCACTTGGAATACCGCACGGGTTATCACGATGAATAGCATGTTCTCTTATACAAGCCTGTTTAATCAAAATATCTCTAAATGGAATACCGCCAATGTAAACACGATGAGTTACATGTTCTTTAATGCGCTTTCTTTCAACACAGATCTTTCTGGATGGGATGTGAGTGGCGTTTCAGACTCTACTGAATTTGCACAGGGCGCACCCGGTTTAACACCCGAAAAATGGCCCCTCTTTAAATAATATATCGCTGTGTATGCTGTATTCTGGCGTCATTTTTAATCGTTCAACAAAGAAAAAAGAAACTTCACAGTGGCACATTTTTTCGTGCCACTGACATCAAGCTGTGTAACACAAAAATTAATTCCTCATTCGTTAACCTATTGACGCGTCCAAAATCCGGAGGCAAAGGAAGGTCTTCCCTTTTATTATATTTTTGACTCTTTTGAATTTTAAGTGGGTTGTGTAAACTTGCACTTTATTAATAGGAGTTTCTTATGCTAAACGTTTTAACTTTTGTCATAAAATTAATTTTTAATGCCTTTGCAACAAAAGTAGTAAAAACTTTCTTAAATTGGTTACTCTAAAAATAATGTGGTGACATGACGTATGTTCATTATTTAAGCGTGTGTTTAATAATAGAAATGAATTCGGCCTCGTTGTTTAATAACCAAAACAGGGTTATTCAATGAGCATATTCCGATTGAGAATTTTTAAATTATCACCATACCAGAATAAGCAATTTCGTTAATTTCATAAAAAAGGCCGCTCTTTGTGGCTTTTTTCGTTCCCATGCTATAAAGACACTTGAAGATGCGCGCCAGCGCCAAGCGAGTGAAACCCCTGAGCATAGAAAGACGATGTGATTGGGTTGAGAGAGCGAAGCCAACACCCACGCAACTTCAAAGGCGACGGGTATACGCATTTTTCCAACAGCTCTTTTTTTCCATCCTAATAAATGCAATCTCTACAAGCCTCAATACAAAAAAACCACAGCCCGCTGTGGTTTTTTTGTTGGGAATAAAAGCCCTATTTAAGAAGCGGCGTTCGCTATTTTCACTTTCCAGGTATCAGGGCCAATTTCATGGACATTGCGTCCGCGAGAGTCCACGGCCACAGTAACGGGCATGTCTTCGACTTCAAACTCATAAATCGCTTCCATTCCTAAATCAGCAAAGGCCACCACCCGGGCTTTTTTTATGGCTTTTGAAACCAAATAGGCCGCGCCGCCCACCGCCATTAAATAGACCGCTTTGTGCTCTTTAATGGACTCAACAGTAGAAGGGCCGCGCTCGGCTTTGCCTATCATGCCAATGAGCCCGGTTTGGCTTAACATCATGTCGGTAAATTTATCCATGCGTGTGGAGGTGGTTGGGCCCGCCGGGCCGACCGCTTCATCACGTACCGCGTCAACGGGCCCCACGTAATAAATAAATCGTCCATTTAAATCAACGCCTTCAGGCATGCCTTCGCCTTTTTCTAAACGCGCTTGAATGCGTTTATGGGCGGCATCACGTCCTGTTAAAATTTTACCCGAAAGCAAGACCGTTTCGCCCATTTCCCATGCTTGTATGTCTTCTTTTGTTACGGTTTCTAAATTCACGCGGCGTACATTTTTTCCCACATCCCACGTAATATCGGGCCAATCTTCCAATTTAGGGGCTTTAAATTCAGCCGGACCTGAGCCGTCCAAGGTGAAATGAACATGGCGGGTTGCGGCGCAATTGGGAATCAGGCAAACGGGTTTTGAAGCTGCATGGGTTGGAGCCGTCTTGATTTTAACGTCAACCACGGTGGTCAAGCCCCCTAAGCCTTGGGCGCCTATCCCTAATTTATTCACGCGGTGAAAGATATCAAGGCGCAATTTTTCTTCGTCGGTTTTCGCGCCACGCGCTATCAAGTCTTGAATGTCGATGTGTTCCATCAAGGCTTCTTTTGCAAGAACCGCTGATTTTTCAGCGGTTCCCCCAATCCCTATTCCCAGCATGCCAGGCGGGCACCAACCTGCGCCCATGGTGGGTAAGGTTTTTTCAACCCAATCGGCAATGTCATCGGAGGGGTTCAGCATGGCCATTTTTGTTTTATTTTCTGAGCCACCGCCTTTGGCCGCAATTTGAACCTCTACTTTGTTTCCTGAAACAAGATTAATGTGCACAACCGCTGGTGTATTGTCTTTTGTATTGGTTCGTTTTCCAGCAGGATCGGCCACAATGGAGGCTCGCAAGGGATTGTCAGGGTTGCTGTAAGCGCGGCGCACGCCTTCATCAATCATCTCTTGCACTGTCATGTCTGTTTCAAAACGCACGTCCATGCCGATATTCACAAAACACGTCACAATCCCAGTGTCTTGGCATAAAGGGCGCTTCCCTTCAGCGGACATGCGAGAATTGATCAATATTTGTGCAATCGCATCTTTCGCCGCTTTATTTTCTTCTTTGTTATAAGCCGTTTCAAGGGCTTGAATAAAATCGAGAGGGTGATAATAAGAAATATATTGTAAAGCATCATCCACACTGTCAACAAGATCGTCCTTGCGTATCACGGTCATAATGGCTCCAAAATTAAGATCATCCCTTTGATGTTTGCGTTTCAAACATCGGGTGTTTCATTCAAAGGGAAAAAGAAGAAAACGCCCCTGAAAAAAAGGAGCCGCTCAGTTGTATTTTTCTGGTTCATCTTTAAATTTTATTTTTTGGTTTCAATTCTTTCTGTTTGAAGCTCCCTTTACGCACAAAAAAAACGCATGTCCTTGCTTTCTTTTCTTGGTGCATTGGGATCCTCATCAGTGCATATTTATGATACCCTCCCTCTTCGATTCGCACTAAAAAAGCCCTCTAATATAGATCACAAAAACACAAAAATGACACATTCAAGATCTCGTCCTAGCACATTCACGTATTTAAACTATTCAAATACGAAATTGACATCGCTCTTTTCGGATGTTGAACACCTAAACTGGGCCATGCTCTTGCAATCAGCCGCCCCTGAACATCCCGATCATCGTTTTGATATTCTCGTCGCCGATCCCATCGCCACCCTTTGCAGTCGTTCGGGAAAAAACACCGTTCAATTCGCTAACGGACACTCAAAAACAAACACAAAAGACCCCTTTCTTTTTCTCAATGAATGCCTAAAAGAGCACCTCCCACCTCGTCCTTGCATGGCGCCTTGGCCTTTTATTGGGGGTGCGGTTGGGTTTTTCGGTTATGATCTTGCGCGACAATTGGAACCCCTTCCTGAGCATGCCTTGGCTGACATTGACTTAGACGACATGGCCGTCGGTCTTTTCGACTGGGCTATCATGGCCGATCACAAGGAAAAAAAACTGGTCTTGTTGCAACCAGAAGGAGACGATCGTCTTTCATGGCTGAAAATGCAGCGGCGTTCAAAAAAAGTCCTCTCTTCTTTTGAATTAAAAACGCCGTGGAAAAGCAACATGTCCAAAAAGGACTATCACGAAAAATTCAATCACGTTCAAGAACATATCAAAGCAGGGAATTGCTATCAAATAAATTTAGCCCAGCGTTTCGAGGCCGAATATCAAGGAAATGAATGGGCGGCATTTCAAACCTTGTCAAAAGCCAATGCGGCCCCTTTTTCTGCGTTTATTCGATTGGAGCATGCCTGCATCTTGTCGTTTTCTCCAGAACGCTTCTTGCAATTAAACGCGCAAAATGAAATACAAACCAAGCCCATAAAAGGCACACGACCAAGAAGCCTTGATCCTAAAATTGATGCAGAAAATCGCCACCAGCTTCAGCATACTGAAAAAGACCGCGCTGAAAATTTAATGATTGTTGATTTACTCCGAAATGACATAGGCCGTGTCGCCATTGCGGGCACGGTTCGGGTTCCGGCTCTTTTTCAAGTAGAAAGCTTTCCCGCCGTACATCACCTCATTAGCACGGTCACGGGCACTCTTCCTGACGAAAAACAAGCCACTGACTTGCTTCGCGCTTGTTTTCCTGGCGGATCCATTACAGGGGCCCCCAAGATACGGGCAATGCAAATCATTGAACAATTAGAGCCTCATCGAAGAAGTCTTTATTGCGGGAGCATCGGCTACATCAGTCGGTGCAAAAAAATGGACACAAGCATCACTATTCGCACGTTGATTTGTCAAAATAACAAGGTGTATGCTTGGGCTGGCGGTGGGCTTGTGGCTGACAGCCAAATGAGCCAAGAATACCAAGAAACCTTAGACAAACTCAGTAAAATTTTACCGACTTTATAACCCGACCTCTTGTAAGGACACACCTTCTGTGACGAGAAAGAAAACCACGCCCTCCTCTGTGATCAAAAGCTCAGAGCGTATCAAGACCCCAAACGTCATCAAGACCTCTGAGGGGGTGGACGAACACAAGGGCGCCCCCCCTTCCTTGTTCTCTCGTCATTGGTTTATGCCTCGTTTTTGTTTAAGTCCGTCGGTTCAATATTGCCCCAAAGCAAACGGACGTGCCACCCATGCCATGGAACAAAAAAAAATCAAAAAAGCCGCCGTCTTGATCCCTTTAGTCGAGCGAAAAGGGGAGCTTTTTATTCTTTTCACAAAACGGGCCTCTCATTTAAGCAAACACCCAGGACAAATCAGTTTTCCTGGAGGAAAAGCAGAGAAATCCGATCAAAACAGCGTGGCCACCGCATTACGTGAAATGAAAGAAGAAATCGGCATTTCAACCTCGAAAGAAAATTTAATCGGCTGCCTTCCCCCTTTACCGACCGTCAGCGGGTACCTTGTCACGCCAGTCATCGCCTTTATTTGTCCAAACGACTCCCCAAAACTCGACGCCAATGAAGTCGAGTCCTTCTTTGAAGTGCCCCTTTCAAAATTCATGTCCCCCAACAGCATGTTTAAGCACCCCTTTCTCTTTCAAGGAAAGAAAACATATATTTATGCAACAACACATCAAGAACATTTAATTTGGGGATTAACCGCCCAAATTCTAAATACCCTCATAGAACTGCTCAGCGCGTATCAAGATTGAAAAGGTCACAAAACCCTCTTTGATTTGAGGCCCTACGCAAAAAACAGAATCCACATTTTGATCTTCACCAAAAACGGACATCAATCACCGTAATTCATGCGGATTTATCAAAATATGACGCTTGATTAACTGACCTTCATGGGGTAATAAATAAGATGCAAACGATTTCTACAGCAACAAACACAGCAAAAAATGAAAAATACCCTTGGTCTTCCCATGACACCACATGGATGCTCTCTTTATTCGGCACCGCCGTCGGGGCCGGTATTTTATTCCTTCCTATCAATGCCGGTTTAAATGGATTTTGGCCATTAATTGCATTGACCTTGATTGTGGGTCCCATGACCTTTTTTTCTCACAGAGCTTTAGCTCGCTTTGTGCTTTCATCTAAAAAACCAGGATCGAACATCACAGAGGTGGTTGAAGAACACTTTGGAAAAACAGCAGGGAAATTCATCACCTTGCTGTATTTTTTTGCTATTTTTCCGATTGTTTTAATTTATGCTGTGGGGATCACCAACACGGTGGACTCTTTCATGGTCAATCAGCTCGGATTCAGCTCCATTCCTCGCGTCGTCTTGTCTTTGATCCTTATTTTAGGAATGATGTCCGTGATGCTTGCGGGTGAGAAATTGATGTTAAAAGCCACTCAATTTTTAGTTTACCCTCTTGTTTTTATTTTATTGTTTATGTCCGTTTACCTCATTCCTGAATGGAACATGTCGGCATTAGAGCAAACGCCTTCAGCCACAGGATTTATAAGCACACTCTGGATTTCAATTCCTGTGCTGATTTTTGCCTTTAACCACAGTCCGGCCATTTCTTCTTTTTCCATGGCGCAGTCTCGAAAATACGCAAAAGAGGCAGAACAAAAAACAAACCAAGTTCTGTTTAGAACGGCGGGCATGTTGCTTGGCTTTGTGATGTTTTTCGTTATTTCATGTGTGTTGAGTTTAAACCCAACGGAATTAGCAGAAGCCAAAATACAAAACCTGAGCGTCTTGTCTTATCTTGCCAACAAGCACGAAAGTCCTTTCATTTCGATTTTAGGCCCCATTGTTGCTTTTGTTGCCATCGTGTCGTCCTTCTTCGGGCACTATTTAGGCGCGCGTGAAGGCTTAAATGGGATCATTGTCAGTCAATTAGAGTCAATGGAACGAAAAGTAGACATCAAAAAAGTGAACCAATTTACGGTTCTTTTCGTGATTGTCACCTGTTGGATTGTCGCGAGCATCAACCCCAGTATTTTGGGGATGATTGAATCGCTGGGCGGCCCAGTTATCGCCTTGATTTTGTTCATTATGCCAATGTATGCCATTAAAAAAGTGCCTGCTATGCAAAAATACGCAGGACATAAAAGCAATGTCTTTGTTACTCTGATGGGCATGGTGGCTATTTCCGCCATTTTGTACGGTTTCGTCTCGTTTTAAGCCATGTAAAATAACTTAAAAATCGAGCAAGGGTTTCTTTTAAAATCCTTGCTTTTTTCTTTTTGACTCAAAAGGCAGTTCGGTATTTTAGGTTTCACCGCTCGAAATCCCACTTTCAGAGTCAATACAATATGACCCACCCACAGACGCATTCACGTGTTCGTCTTTCATTGTCAAGGAACACGCAGTGAGGTTTAAGACATGATCAGTATTTTTGATATCTACAAAATCAGCATAGGCCCTTCCAGCTCCCACACCGTCGGTCCTATGAAAGCCGGGAAATTGTTCATTGACACCTTGCGAGACAAGAACAAATTAAAAGAAACAACGAAAATAACCGTTGATATTTATGGCTCTCTTTCTCTTACCGGAAAAGGCCACCTCACCGACATGGCTCTCATCATGGGGTTGGCAGGCAACACACCCGAACACATTGACCTCTCAAAGATTGATGCATTCCTCAAAAACGTAGAAGAAACCCAACGTTTAAACATTGCCCCAGACAACCACAGCGTTGATTTTTTTCGTGAAGGAGGAATGAATTTCCACAGCAGCAATTTGCCCTTGCACGAAAACGGCATGCAACTTCACGCTTGGCGAGGAGACAAAAAATACTTCTCTAAAACCTATTACTCCACTGGAGGCGGCTTTATTGTCGATGAAGAAAACTTTGGAAAAGAAACGGGGTCTGACATCGCCCTCCCCTACGACTTTAACAACGCAGAAGCCCTTTTAGATCATTGCCATAATACCGGGCTATCTATCAGTACCCTTGTCATGGAAAACATGCGCGCCCTGCACACCCAAGAAGAGATTGACACCCAACTCGCCCACATTTGGGACACAATGAAAACCTGTTTAGAACGGGGGATGCACACCGAAGGCTTGCTTCCAGGGCCGTTACGGGTGCTTCGACGCGCCGCCATCCTTCATCAACAACTGATCGCCGCTGAAAAAACAACCCAAGATCCCATGACCGTCATTGACTGGGTCAACCTCTTTGCTTTTGCCGTCAATGAAGAAAATGCCGCCGGAGGCCGTGTCGTCACCGCCCCAACCAACGGCGCCTGTGGGATTGTTCCTGCTGTTTTGGCGTATTACGACAAATTCATCCAAAAAGTCACCCCGCGAGAGTACACCCGATATTTTGCCGTTTCTGGCGCCATTGGCGGGTTATACAAACAAAATGCGTCGATTTCGGGTGCAGAAGTCGGTTGCCAGGGGGAAGTCGGCGTCGCCTGCTCGATGGCCGCCGCCGGTCTCGCTGAACTCATGGGAGGCAGCCCTCAACAAGTGTGCATTGCCGCTGAAATTGGCATGGAGCACAATTTAGGGCTCACCTGCGATCCGGTTGCAGGACAAGTGCAAGTGCCTTGCATTGAACGCAATGCCATCGGGGCCATGAAGGCCATTAATTCCTCCCGCATGGCCCTTCGCCGTCTTTCTGAGCCTCGCGTCTCTCTTGATAAAGTCATTGAAACCATGTTTGAAACAGGAAAAGACATGAACGCCAAATACCGCGAAACCTCTCAAGGGGGCTTGGCCATCAAGGTGATTTGTTAACTTCGACTCTTTGAACGTCAACGTTCAAAGAGGTTTCATAAATCGTTGAACCTAAAAACATTGGACTCTTGTTCGATGAAACATAATTTAACTTAATGATCAAAACGTTGGACTCATCTGCTGTGAGGGGGATTGTCTGTTCGACGTCTTATTAAAGCCCCCTTGTCTGCTGCGCTTCATTGATGAATGTTTTTCCATCTCTCATCTGAGCCCATGGGAAAATACATGTGCGATAAATTGCGTTGACAATGATCGCAATCTTTTAAATAAAAAGAGATAATCATTTCTCAAAAAACGCCATTGAGAATGCATTATGTCAACACTGCTTGCTATCGCGATTACAACCGGCATTTTGTCGGGCATTTGGGGCTGGATTGCCCTGTCTTTAGGCTTGCTCAGCTGGGCGGGTTTTCTGGGGTGTACGGCCTATTTTGCCTCACCCAAAGACGGGTTACAAGGGTTGGTGCTCAGCCTTTGTACCACCTTGAGTGGTGTATTTTGGGGGATGGTGATCCTTCATCTTTCAACGCTCGCAAGCCTTGAAATAATCGGTTACCTTGTCACCGCCATCGTCGCCTTTTTGATGTGTATTCAAGCCAAACAGACCTGGTTAAATTTTATCCCGGGCACCTTTATCGGATCTTGCGCCACCTTTGCGAGCAACGGGGATTGGGCCCTTGTGATCCCCTCATTGGTCCTCGGGGTTTTCTTTGGCTACATGATGAAAGCATCCGGACTTTGGCTTCAGAAAAAACAAAATAAATCACAGCCTGCGCCGCTCACCCCTGAGCCAAAATAAACGCAAAGCCCGCTACACTGCCCCCCTTTTTCTTTTTTTGTATGAAGAAAAATTAAAAAAACCGCTCTTAAAAGAGCGGTTTATTAAATCTAAGCAAACAGAGCGATACCCAAGGCAATTGAAGATGTGCGCCTGCGGCAAGTGAGTAAAATCCCTCAGCACAGAGAGACGATGGGATTGGGCGCTGCGAACGTAGCCAAGCCCCACACATTCAAAAGCGACGGGTATATTAACGAAGTACGGTTAACGAGCCAAAGGCTTCGCTTCACTTAACCCTTGCGTCACCGGTTTTGTAATGAAAGATAAAACAGTGGCAACAAGCAACATGGCAGCACACACGCTGTAGGCCATAAAATAGTTTCCACTCATGTCCATCGCGATTGCAGCAAGAACAGGCCCAATAAATCCGCTGATCCCCCAAGCGGTATAAAGGACACCGTAATTCCCACCGTAGTTTTTTAAACCGTAAAAATCGGCCGTAATGGAAGGGAAAACGGCCAACAAGGTACCGTATCCCACGCCCGCAGCCGCCGCGCCAACGGCCAATAAAAATTCATTATCATAAGTGCCAAACATCAACATGTTGACCCCTTGAAGCATAAAGGCCAACATCAAGGTTTTAACGCCACCGATTTTATCAGACAAGATCCCAGCTACAACGCGTCCACCTGAATTGAAAATAGCAAGCACCACCACTAAAAATGCAGCTTGTTTCAAATCAGACTGTTGAATTGCAATGGACGTGATATTGGCAATGATCATGAGGCCTGCCGAGGAGGCCAAAGCATACATCAACCAAAGGGAATAAAACTGTGGCGTGTTCATCATCTCACGCCAATTCATACAGATCATCCCCGCGTCTTTTTTCGGCGTGTAATTTAACGGGGTTTCAGGCTCGTAAGTTGAAGGCGGATTGTTGATGGTAAAAGCCAAAGGAAGCGCAATCAGCAAAATCCCCACACCTAAAATAAGAAAGCTGGTTTCAACACCGTAAGTGTCAATCAAAATGGAGGTTAAAGGTGCAAGATAAACCGCCGCCAATCCAAATCCTGCCGCAATGATCCCGTTTACGATTCCTTTTTTGGAAAAATGAAACCATTTCATGGCCGCGGGCGCCAAACAGGCATAACCAAAACCAATCCCACACCCTGTCATCACTCCGAAACTCAAGATCAAGGCCATGGGCGTTGTGGCAAAACTGGAAAAGATCATGCCCGCGCCACACAGGGCCGTTCCGAAAATTAAAATCTTACGTGGGCCCATTTTATCTTGAAGGTTGCCCGCCACAAGCAAAGACAAAGCAAAAGAAATCGTGGCCACGGTGTAGGGCATTGAAGCATCCGTATTCGACCAACCCATTTCAACCAAAGATTGTTTAAAAACAGACCAAGCATATAAAATACCGATGCACATATTAATAAAAAAAGCTGCAGTCAATACGCCCGTTGCTTTATTCAGTTTTTTCATATCATAACTCAATCAATACACAAAAAATTTCGAGAAAAAAGCGCCTCTTTCTCGGCTTAAAACACAGGCGTCTTCGATTTAATAAACGAACTGCATGCGTGGGCTGGAGTCTATCAGGGAATTATGATGTGATCAAAAGCCCATTCCAGATAAAACACATCTGACGAATTGCCCCCTTCCAACAAGGAAAATTCATTTAAGTTGCGTATTTTAATAGAAAAAAACAGGCCTCAGGAAAACAATAAAATGAATTAAATTCAATATTTACACACTCTTAACACGCAACGCTGTTTTAAAGAAAATTTAAAACATATGATTCCCTTCGGTCTCGCCTTTTATACCCAAGACACTTGAAGATGCGCGCCTGCAGCAAACGAGTGAAGGCCCTGAGTATCCTTCGACTCTCTGATTGGCAGAACAAAAGCGGCCAACAGGCACGCACGTTCAAAGGTAAGGGGTATATCTTGTGTTACCCACAAGCCCAAGCGCCTTTATTGAATCCGCCTCTGTGACACCGAAGGAAAATGCAGAAATGAAAAAAAAAACCTTAAAAACTTTTTCTCTTTTTATCGGAATGGGCCTCATTGGATACACATTGAGCGTGGCCTATGTGGAATATGAAAACGCCCAACGCATACAAAAAACAATGAACCTCCTTCCCCATGAAAACATGTCTCCTTTAGGTGTTCAGGCTTACAAAGTCATCACCGAAAAAGGCTGCCAATATTGCCACAGCCAAGAAAATGACCTGCCTTTTTATTCTCATTTCCCCATCGCAAAAAAATGGATGGAGCAAAACCGACATCAGGGTTTACAACATTTCCAACTGGATCCGATGTTGGCCGCAATGCGCCAAGAAAGCCCCATCAGTGAAGTCGATTTGGCCAAACTAGAATGGGCGATAAAAAACAGAACAATGCCGCCAAAAAGCCATTTAAAACTGCATTGGAAGGGAAGTCTCAATAATAAAGAACGAAAAACACTTTTGACATGGATATCGAAAAACCGTAAAAAACAACACAAAAATTCCCCCGCCTCAAAGCCCTTTAAAAATGAACCCATTCAACCCATTTATTCTCATTTTTCAAGTGATCCTAAAAAAAGAGCATTAGGTCAAAGCCTCTTTCACGACATCCGTTTGTCTTCAAACAACACCCTTTCATGTGCGAGCTGCCATTCGCTTACACGCGGGGGGGTTGACGGTTTAAATGCCCCGAAGGGCGCCGAGAGCGCTCAAGGCTCAATCAATACACCGACCGTGTTTAACGCCGTGTTTAACACCCATCAATTTTGGGATGGACGCGCTGAACACCTCCAAGCTCAAGCCGCAATTCCTCCCGTAGATCCATTAAAAATGGCCTCACCTTCTTGGAAAGCAATCCTCGATAAACTCGAAAAAGACGCAGCCTTAAAAGATCAATTTCTCGCACTCTATCCCGAGGGGATCACAAAAAACAGCGTCACCGACGCCATTGCAGAATTTGAAAGGAGCCTAACCACCCCCAACAGCCGATTTGATCTTTTCCTTAAAGGAAATAAAATTGCCCTCACTGAGCAAGAAAAAAGAGGGTACTCGCTCTTTAAAAAACACAAGTGTGACACTTGCCATACAGGAGAAGCCATTGGGGGGCGCTCTTTTGAAGTGATGGGATTAAAAAGGGATTATTTTAAGGACAGAGGCAATGTCACTGACATCGACAAAGGGCGTTTTAATCTCACTCAAAACCCAATCGACCTGCACCGATTTAAAGTTCCAACATTACGCAATATCGCCTTAACCGCCCCTTATTTTCACGATGCCCACGCGCAAACATTAGAGCAGGCCGTCGCGTTGATGGGAGCCTATCAAATTGGGGTGGATTTTTCCGCTGACGAAATACAAAAAATCACAGCCTACCTTAAAACCTTGACCGGAGAATACAAAGGCACCACTCTTTCGCCTTCAGGCTAAATAAACCGTCCAATAAAAAAACCGTCCGAGGACGGTTTTTTTTATTCATCAAACAGGCTTATTGGGCTTCTTTGACGCGAATACGGCTTTTATCCACTTCTGTTTCATTCAGGGCTTTCATTGCGCGATGGGCTTGGTCTTCATCCTTCATTTCAACAAAAGAAAATCCTTTTGATTTCCCTGTATTTTTATCAAGCACAAGATCACATTCTGCCACTTTTCCAAAGGCCTCAAACAAGGTCCGGATTTCAATTTCAGTGGTGTTGCGAGACAGGTTACGAACCAAGATTTTCATACACGTTTCTTATCATAAAAAATTTGGCTTATTTTATCATAAAAAGTACCGTGTTTTTCTGATCCTTTTCTTCTCGCGTAAGAAGCGCTATAGCCCATCGACAACCATTTGTTTAATTTTTAGCGCTTTTACGAAATGATCTAATTCATGAATTTGAATCCACCAGGTAGCCGCTTCCATTAACAGCTCGGGATCATCATTTTTGTTGGCAAAGAATGCATAAAATGAAACGCCAACATTCTCACCTTTACTCGCTATTTTTTTATCGCAAACGTCGATGATTTTTGATCTTAATGCTTGTCTCATCATTCCTACTTGTACTGAACATTTAAAAGCCATATCCCCTATGTACAATGCGCATGCGGGTTTCTCTCATTCGAACAGTAAAAGCTGCACAGTGCAGGTTTTAAAATATGAAGAAACCCCTTTATTCCCTTCCATGCTCCTTTCTCGTGATGGCGCATACGCGTTTTGCAAAAAACACATACAGATAACGGATTGATGTTAAAGTCCTTTTTGATTTTTCACAAGCGTCAACGCGCACCATTTAGCTTGAAATACAAATAAATAACAGGGTGTATCTCCCTTTGACGCTGCGCGCCTAGCCAACACCCACCCAGCGTCAAAGGCGAGGGGGATAGGGTGCAACGGGGTGCGCCAAAAAGGAGGGTTCAAGAAAGCGGTTGCTCTTGAAATGGTTCCGCTTTATTGCTTCGATGGGACACGGCGGATGAAGCGCTCAAACCCAAAATACGTGAAGTCACCGTCCCTGCCGTAAGCGAGCCGCTCACATTGATGGCCGTTCGTCCCATATCAATCAAAGGCTCTATCGAAATCAACAAGCCCACCAAGGCAATCGGCATATTGAGCGTAGAAAGAACAATCAAGGCCGCAAAAGTCGCTCCCCCACCGACCCCGGCAATCCCAAAAGAACTCACGGTCACAATGATCAAAAAAGTCAGCATGAAATCAAGGCTAAAAGGGTCAATTCCCATCGTGGGGGCCAACATCCCCACAAGCATTGCAGGGTACAAACCCGCACAGCCATTTTGACCCATTGTGGCCCCAAATGAAGCGGAGAAATGGGCCACCGCCTCTGCATTCCCCAAGCCTTTTATTTGGGTTTCGACATTCAATGGAATGGTTCCCGCACTCGATCTTGACGTAAATGCAAAAGTGAGAACAGGGAAAATCGTTTTAATATATTGCACGGGTTTTACGCCCACAGACGTAACCAAAAAAACATGGAGACAAAAAATAACAAGCAAGCCCGTATACGAAGCCAAAACAAATTGAAATAAATTAAAAATGTCGTTGTAATTTGAATCCGCAACCACTTTGCTCATTAAAGCCATTACACCATAAGGCGTTAAACTCAATACCATACGGACCAAGGTTTTTACAAGCGCTTGAGATACATCAATGAAATGTTCAAAACTGGCGCCAAGAGCAGGCTCACGTCGCATAAGCCCCAAGCCCGCCCCCCCTAAAAATGCAGAAAAAATAACCACAGCCACAGTTGAGGTCGGACGCAAACCGGCCAAATCCGCAAAGGGATTGGTCGGTAAAAAAGACAAGATCACGTCAGTCAAGGAGAGGCTCGAGACATCCAATAATTGCCCTGTTAATTCCTGATTTTTCGCAGATTCTTGTGCACCTTGCAACATGCCTTCAGAGCTCAAACCAAACGCATGGATCACACAAAGCCCAATAAAGGCGGAAACCGCCGTTGTTCCAAGCAAAACAAACAAGCTTAAAAACGAAATTTTACCCAAGGTACCGGGATCTCTGACTTTGATGATGGCCGCCACGATGGACACTAAAATCAAGGGCATCACGATCATTTTTAAAAGACTGATATACCCTGTTCCAATGAGATTGACGTACTCCAAAGTGTTAAAAATAACATTTTCATTTTCTGAATATAAAAACTGCAAAGCAAGCCCAAAGAGCACACCAAAAATCAAACCGGTAAAAACGCGTTTTGAAAGTGAATGATCTTGTTGCTGCTGCTTAACAAGAATGAACATCAAAAAGAAAAAAACCGTAAAATTAAAAACAAGGCTCATGGAAATATCAACTTAAAATAAATTATAAATTCAAATACCGTTTTATAAAATCATCTTCATTCTAAATAAAAAAAGATAAAAATAAGGGTAAAAAACGCCTTCCTCTTTTCCCAAAGGAATGGACGATGCGTGAAGGTGGCAAGCAACTGAAACCCCAGTTCAAAGGCGACGGGTATATCAAAAAGAAAAAGGAAATCATGTTTTATCAAAACGAGAAAAAATCAATTCCTCTTGTGAATTTCATTTCTTTATTTCAAAGTTAAATTCTTGTTTATCTGTTACGAAATTAAAGAATATTTTATTATTAGGTTCACCTTGCTCAAAAAATAACCATTCACCTTCTCGCCTTAAATCAAAAAGAAGAGAGCATTAAAACACGAAAATAATAAATAAAGACGCTTTGTCTGAAGGGGAATACTATTCTCCAACGCGAAAAGAAGATATCTTTTTACGTCCTTTCTTTAGTCTATGTCGCACTACCTTATAACCAATAGTTATATAACAAGAGGTTAAGATGCCAGGAGAGCCCTTTGCATACTTCAAGAAAAGACAGGCGAGAGTCGATGTCTTGATTCTTTTGTCGAAAAGTGCAATGAAGCAAACGTCAATCTAGATCAATTTATTTGGGTCTCTCCCCCCTCGCTTTTGAAACTGCGTGGCTGTTAGCTGTTGGCTGTTGGCTGCTCTCGCTCAAGGCCAATCACAGACTCTCTGTGCTCTGTTCTCTGTGCCTTCACGCGTTTGGCGCAGGCGCGCATCTTCAAGTGTCTTGGGTATAGAGCCTGTTCCATTTTTTTAGGCACAAATGAACGAATGTCGATGAATAAAGCTTCTCGTCCAACAAGGGAAGGAAAACAAAGAACAGATCAAAAAAGCAAGGCGTTCATCGATGAGGCAGATTTCTCATAATATTTCACTTCTTAAGGAATAAAAGCCGCCTCATACTCCCTTCATTTTCTTATTCAAACTTATTATTCCGACTTGAAAAACACGGCATAAACGACACTTGCCGCCTTTGAAATGGCGAGTCAGCAGGCACATTCGCGCATTCTGTCATGAACAAGCACAACCTAAGACCCTGTTTTAAAGGCGACGGGGATATCTGAAATAACGATAAAATAAACGGACATACAATGAATATAAAATTAACACTGGTATCACTGCTTATTTTTGTATTGATAGGATGTAAAAAGGAAGACGAACAGAACGTCAATAATGCGGACTCCGCTGTACCTCCAAACATCACAGAACCGGCCCCAGATCCGACGGATCCACCGACAGAGCCACCAACAGACCCATCGCTGCCGGTGAACCCAACCCATTTTTTAGTCGCTGAAATAACAGAAAACCTGCCTCCTGTTATCTCAATCAATGCATCTTACCCTCTGGCATTTTCATTTAAAAATCCAAGCGAAACCGAAACGGCCACTGAAATCCTCATTTCAGAAAACCTGCCCACGTCATTTAATAAAATATCAAACACCTGTGGTGCACAATTAGCCCCTCTCGCTCAATGCGATATAAAAGGAGAAATAACCTCTCCTCTCCCTGGCGATATTTCAGCATCATGGACGTTAAATTACAAAGAAGGCGACCCCCTTCTTTTATCCGTCAGTACAAGGGCAGAAGAGCAGATTAAAGATCAGATGACAGCTCAAATTCGTAATGGATTACCGACGCAGATAACGACCAATAAAACCTATCCTTTTTCAATTCGATATAAAAATAACAGCACAAACTTGAATGCCACAGGACTCAATCTCACTTTTAAAAATGAACACTTACTTTCAAATCTTTCAAATAAGTGTGTCGGCATTTTAGAACCACAAAATCACTGTACCATCATGGGTAATATATCAACAGACAAACCAGGACCGATATCCTTTTCAACAATCTTAAATTATTCAGAAGGAATACCAGAAGAGATTAATCTTATTTCTACAGCAACAGAAACCAATACAATAACAGGGCATTTTAGTCACGAAATCCCCTCAAATATTGCACTCAACACCCCCTACCCTGTCTCGTTTATATTTACAAATACAAGCAAAACGGTCACCGCAACGCAAGTGCAATTAACCCCGGCTTATCCTCCTGAATTTACTCAGCTAACAACGAATTGCAGCCAAGAATTAGCCCCAAAAACGCAATGCCAAGTGACCGGCGAAATAGTGTCCACTCAACCGACAGAGAACATCTCTTTATTCTTAACACTGCAATATCAACAAGGCCAACCCGTGGTACTGTCTAAAACAATCACTTCTGCACGAGTGGCTGTTGTGGGTGAAATAAGAAGAAATATATCTGAAAACGTGTCCATGGGCACGGAACACACAGTGAACTTTCGCTTCACAAATCAAAGTGAATCATTGTTTGCGACAAGCGTCAGTGTTACATATCAAGACCCTACAGTATTCAATGAATTATTAAACACCTGTACGGCCACATTAGGCCCTACAGGCTGGTGCTCAATCACCGGACAATTAAAACCTTCAGCAGAAGGTGATTTCAATTTTTCAGCCACAATGCAATTTGCTGAAGGACACGAGAGCACATTGCCCTTTAAGTCCTTCGTTACAGCACTTCCGATACTCAGCCGAGTTAATGAAAGTTTTCCGACTTACCATGAACTCGGAAAAACTTATCCAATCAATTACATTTTTTTAAATAGCACGAAAGAAGCAACTGCAACAAATATAAAAATTACCCTGCCCACGTCGCCCTATTTTAAATTGATAAGTAATCATTGCCAAAAGACCTTACTTCCGATGCAATCATGCGAAGTCCTTGGGGAAATAACGCCAAATGACTTAATGGACTCTTCGTCAGATGTAATTTTTTCTTATGCTGAAGGCAAGGATATCCATGTTAATGTCCCCATTAACGTGGTTCCTCTTACATCAGTGAATCTAAATTTAAACGCCGCCAATATATCAAAAAAAGCATTTACAACACAAGATATCAACATTGACTATTCTGCATCCGGTGACAGAGAAAAATCAGGGTATCTTGTATTAAAAGAGCTTCAGAATACGACCCTGAAAACCTTCTTAGATTCGTTGACCTTGTTACAAGGAGTCAACACTTCCTCCACCCTTATTTTTGAAATAAACGGACACAGGATCCCGCTTACGTTTTCCGTCGTCCGCCCCGCAGATGCCCAGTATTTTCCACTGAATGCAGCAGATTCTTCGGCAAGAGATCGTAATAGAGAGATTTATGTCAGCCTATCTCAAGCTGATTTTAATCAATTACCTGTAGGTGAATATGTTGCTGAAGTCTCCTTGATTCGACAACGTTGGCTGAGCCTTGATGCCGACGCATTGGTAAGGCTGAAAATTAATATCTCTCGATAATCTTTTTCTCGGGTTTTTATTTGATGAATAAAAACCCGAAAAACGCCCCCTTTCTTTCGATGCCTCCTTTACTTATGCGAGATTAAGGCCTTGAAATAAGTATTTTTACTGTTCACCTTACCCTCCCATACCTCTCCCTCTCTTCGTCCATTCAATGTAAGAAGCCCAGCCTTAATCTAAAACAACCTATACCCAAGAGACATGAAGATGCGCGCCTGCGGCAAACGAGTGAAGGCCCAGAACATAAAGAGACTTCTGTGATTGGGCTTAAAGAACCAAAGCCAAGCCTCACGCCCGTTCAATTCTTGGGTACAAATAACCGAATTTCGATGAATACATACTCTCGTCCAACAAGGGAAGGGAAACAAAGAACAGATCAAAAAAACAAGGCGTTCATCGATGAGGCAGATTTCTCATAATATTTCACTTCTTAAGGAATAAAAGCCGCCTCATACTCCCTTCATTTTCTTATTCAAACTTATTATTCCGACTTGAAAAACACGGCATAAACGACACTTGCCGCCTTTGAAATGGCGAGTCAGCAGGCACATTCGCGCATTCTGTCATGAACAAGCACAACCTAAGACCCTGTTTTAAAGGCGACGGGGATATCTGAAATAACGATAAAATAAACGGACATACAATGAATATAAAATTAACACTGGTATCACTGCTTATTTTTGTATTGATAGGATGTAAAAAGGAAGACGAACAGAACGTCAATAATGCGGACTCCGCTGTACCTCCAAACATCACAGAACCGGCCCCAGATCCGACGGATCCACCGACAGAGCCACCAACAGACCCATCGCTGCCGGTGAACCCAACCCATTTTTTAGTCGCTGAAATAACAGAAAACCTGCCTCCTGTTATCTCAATCAATGCATCTTACCCTCTGGCATTTTCATTTAAAAATCCAAGCGAAACCGAAACGGCCACTGAAATCCTCATTTCAGAAAACCTGCCCACGTCATTTAATAAAATATCAAACACCTGTGGTGCACAATTAGCCCCTCTCGCTCAATGCGATATAAAAGGAGAAATAACCTCTCCTCTCCCTGGCGATATTTCAGCATCATGGACGTTAAATTACAAAGAAGGCGACCCCCTTCTTTTATCCGTCAGTACAAGGGCAGAAGAGCAGATTAAAGATCAGATGACAGCTCAAATTCGTAATGGATTACCGACGCAGATAACGACCAATAAAACCTATCCTTTTTCAATTCGATATAAAAATAACAGCACAAACTTGAATGCCACAGGACTCAATCTCACTTTTAAAAATGAACACTTACTTTCAAATCTTTCAAATAAGTGTGTCGGCATTTTAGAACCACAACGTCACTGTACTGTCATGGGAAATATATCAACAGACAAACCAGGATCGATATCCTTTTCAACGGTATTAAATTATTCAGAAGGAATACCAGAAGAAATCAATCTTATTTCTACAGCAACAGAAACCAATACAATAACAGGGCATTTTAATCACACGCCCCCCCCCAACATTGCACTCAATACCACCTACCCTGTCTCGTTTATATTTACCAATACAAGCAAAGCGGTGGTCGCTTCACAAATACAGTTAACCCCTAACTACCCACCTGAATTTACGCCAATATCCAATGATTGTACCCATGAATTAGCTCCAGGTGCGCAATGCCAAGTGGTAGGAGAGATACTCTCCACTCAGGTCACTGATGTCATTCCTTTGTCATTAACACTGCAATACCAAGAAGGAGCCCCGGTCACCTTGTCAACAACAACAAGCTCAACCCTGGTTGCCGTCGTTGGAGAAATAAGACGCGATCTTCCCATCAATACAGAAAAAGGTTCAGTCCATACGGTTAATTTTCGATTTACCAATAAAAGCGAGACATTGTCTGCAACAGAGGTCAGGCTCTCATACAGTGACCCTTCAGTCTTTCAGGAATTATCAAACAACTGTACGGAGACATTAGGCCCCAATGCGTGGTGCTCTATCACAGGAGTAATAAAAATAAGCAATGTAAAAGATTTCAATTTTTCTTCTACGATGCATTTTTCACAAGGAAATGACACCCCTGTCACGTTCAAATCCTCCACGACTAACATTCCGATAACAACCCGTTTCAAAGGGCATGTTCCATTTATTTGGACCCTCGGCAAACCCCAAACAATCCACTATGAATTTTTAAATGCAAGTCAATCAGGAACAGCAACAAATCTAGAAGTCAGCCCCAGTCGTCTCTTATATTTTAAAGTAACAAAAAATACGTGCAAAACAACCTTAGGCCCAGGCCAAAGCTGTGTTGTTTCAGCCGAGATAACGCCCCAGGAGTTGCGAACGACCGGCGCACGAGTGACTATCTCTTATGCGGAAGGAGAATATGTTCATCTTGAGACACCGCTCAGAGTTCTTTCGTTGGACACCTTTACTCGACAACTCAATACGAACGTGTTAACGGTCGAAGGATTTTATTCAGAAGAGCTGAACATCAACCCCACAATCTATGGCAGGGAAGATTATTCGGCTTATGTTGTATTAGAACAACTTCAAAATAAAACGGTAAAATCATTTCTTCCCTATCTCCAAATATCTGACATTATGAATAAATCCTCTTCCATTATCTTCGAAATAAATGGACAACCCATCGAAATGATCTTTTCCGCATCTCGTCCTAAAGAGAATATATATTATGAACTAAATGCCGCTGATCTTTCGGAGACTGAATTAACGAGGAAAGTCTACATCACCCTCCCTCGTGCTGAATTTAATAAATTACCAGCGGGTAACCATTTAGTTGAAGTTGTCTTGCTCCGTCAACGCTGGGAATCGCGCGATTATGACGCTCGCGCACATTTAAAAATACATATCTCCCGCTAATGTAAATTCTGCGTTTCTTTCTCTTCGGGCTTTATTTTAATAATAAAGCCCAAAAAACATGCTCTTTCCGGTAGTGTTTCAAATATGCATTTTTACCTAAATGTCGATGCACAATAAAAAGGCTTTAAATATGTAAATAATTCCCAATATCAAGCATCTATTCATACTTAGAATTAAAGCGAAAATAGATTCAATCATATAACTGGGCCACCACCCTTTTTTCATTTATTAATAGTGCCAGAAAGTGAGCTGCGTAACATCAGTTATTAAATGTGTAAAAGAGACAGGTATGAAGCCATAGATTCGAAAAAGTTGTTCACCTAACGATATGATGGAGAGGTGTTTATCTATAAAGATGTAGGTATACTCAGGCGCATTGAGAAAGAATGAAAAAGCACCCGAAGCGGAAAAAAAAAGAGATCCAAGACCCAAAATAAGACCGCAAGCTTACCTCTTTAAAGAAAACGGGTGTAAACAGATCCGATCACGCTGAAAATCATAAAGGGATAATAAAATATGTTCGTCGTTATTTTTGGTCGCTCTGCTTGTCCATATTGTGTCCGAGCCAAGAGCCTCGCTGAAAAACTCAAAGAAAACCGTGAAGATTTTAATTATCGGTACATCGACATGGAAGTAGAAGGGATCAACAAAGCCGACCTTGAAAAAACCGTCGGAAAGCCTGTTGAAACTGTGCCTCAAATTTTCATTGATGAAACCCACATCGGGGGTTTTACTGAATTTGAACAGTATGCAAAAGCCCATCTTGGTCTTTACGACTGATTCAAAAAAACGGCCTTTTATCTCAAAATGATCCGTCTGCAAAATGGCATATACCCAAAGGAATTGAAGATGCGTGCCTGCGCCAAGTGAGTGACCCCCCTGAGCATAGATGGATTATGTGATGGGGTTAAACGAGCGAAGCCAACACCCACGCACCGTCAAAGGCGACGGATATAACGCAGGGTATTCATCTCCTTGCCCATCGTCCATTATGAAGAGGATCATTTTTATCGTTTTCGTTTTTGAAGCCCCAAACGAGGGGCCCTTTTTCGTCCGCCAAGCGGCCTCTTTCATGCCCTTGCGTTTCATTCTGTGTGAATACGCTTCAACCCCATCGCAGAGTCCATCGATGCGCAAAAGTTTCACTCACTTGGCGCAGAGGCGCACCTTCAATGCCTTTGGGAAGAGATCTCTTTATTTTAAAAATTTTCTTTTAAAATCAATTATAAAAATGACAGGTTTGAGCGCCCTTTTTGCTTTATATTTTCCTCTTTTCGCGCTCTGTCTTGCTTGTAGCATATTCAACCTATTCAGGTATAATCAATCATCAACTCCTCCTGCATATGCAGTTTTTATCGTGGTCTAAGGCTAAGTGAACATTAACGTCTTCAACCTCCTTTATCAAAATGAAATTCTTCTTCTCTTTCTTGTTCTTTCTATTGGACTTTTAATTGGGAAAATTCGTTTAGGCTCTTTTCAAATTGGTCATTCGATTGGGGTTCTTGTCACTGCATTGGCTTTTGGTCATGCCGGCTTTACCTTTAATGCAGACGCATTAAATATCGGATTTATGCTCTTTATTTTCTGTGTGGGAATTGAAGCGGGGCCCAATTTTTTCGGCATTTTCTTTCGCGATGGAAAATCTTATCTCATTTTATCTCTGACCGTCTTGGGGGCCTCTGTTGGACTCACCCTGATCATGCGTTATCAGTTTGGGGTTGATAGCAGTGTCGCCACCGGAATGATGGCTGGCGCCATGACCGCAACCCCTGTGCTCGTCGGCGCAAAAGACGCCTTAAATTCAGGGCTTGCCGGCGTCAATTACAGCCCTAAAGACATCGCCGTCATGATAGACAATCTGAGCGTAGGCTATGCCTTAGCCTACCTCATGGGCTTGGTCAGTTTGATCATTCTTGCCAATTTCATGCCCAAACTTCAAAAAGAAAACCTTGAGCATTCTGCAAAAAAAATGGCCGTTGAACGTGGACTCGGCTCTTCAGCCCAACGCAAGGTGTATCTTCCCATTATTCGTGCTTACCGTGTGGGTGCGGAGCTTATCAATTGGGTGGATGGCCGTAATTTACGCGAGCTTGGCATTTATCGACAAACGGGTTGCTACATTGAACGCGTCCGAAGAAACGGCATTCTCGCCAACCCCGATGGCGACGCCATTTTACAAGAAGGGGATGAAATTGCCTTGGTCGGATACCCTGACAGCCATGCGCGCCTTGACCCCAGTTTTCGAAATGGAAAAGAAGTCTTCGACAGAGACTTACTTGATTTGCGGATCACCGAAGAAGAAATTGTGGTTAAAAACGACGGGATCATAGGAAAACGTCTTTCTGATCTTCATCTTTCTGAATACGGGTGTTTTCTTAATCGTGTGGTCCGAGCCCAAATTGAAATGCCAATGGATCACAATATTTTGCTTTCAAAAGGGGATATCTTGCAAGTCAGTGGTGAAAATCACCGCGTTTTAGGCTTGGCGGCCCGCATCGGATTTATTTCTATTCATAGTCAAGTCTCTGATATCCTAGCTTTTTGTTTTTTCTTTATTTTCGGTTTGCTTTTAGGATTGATAACCTTGACCTTTGGGCAAATGACATTGGGCTTAGGCAGCGCGTCAGGGCTTTTGCTGGCCGGTATTTTACTGGGCTTTTTGCGCGCAAACCATCCGACATTTGGTTATGTCCCACAAGGGGCCATTAACATGCTCAAAGAAATGGGCTTAATGACCTTTATGGTGGGTGTTGGATTAAGTGCGGGATCCAACATTGTGAGCTACATGATGCAAATGGGCTTCACCATCATGCTTGGCGCCCTTGCTGTCAGTGTTTTACCCGTCATTTTGGCTTATTTGGTCGGGGCTTACATTTTAAAAATGAACAGAGCCTTGCTCTTTGGTGCCATCATTGGGGCACGCACCTGCGCCCCGGCCATGGACATGATCAATCAACATGCAAGAAGCACCATTCCCGCTTTAGGCTACGCGGGGACTTACGCCATCGCCAATATTTTATTGACCTTCGCAGGGACCCTTCTCATCATCTTCAGTTGATGCCTTTTGGTTTCTTTTCACGCATATTCACTCTGTCAGGAATGATTCAGCAAACAAAGATACACTGTTTGCTGAATATTCACTGACAATGCCGATGGAACCCTTTCACGTATGCGTATCCTGATTGTTGAAGATGATCCTCTCTTAAGCCATCATTTAAAAACAGAACTCTCCGCCCTTGGAAACCAAGCGCACTGTGCAAGCACAGCCGAAGAAGGTCTTTACATCGTCAAACAATTCCCAAACGACATCGCCATTGTGGACTTGGGCTTACCCGACAAAGATGGCATTACGTTAATCAAAGAGATCCGCTGCACGAAAATCCGCCTTCCCATTATCATTTTAACCGCGCGCGCAAATTGGCAAGACAAGGTCGCAGGTCTCGATGCGGGCGCAGATGATTACCTGGTTAAGCCTTTTCAAAAAGAAGAATTGGTGGCCCGATTAAATGCCTTGGTGCGCCGCAGCGCGGGCTTTGTACAGCCTCAAATTAAATCGGATAACATGCACATTGATTTATTAGCCAAAAAACTGACCATCTTCAACAAATCCGTCGAACTCACCGCCTTTGAATATGATTTATTGGAATACATGGTCAGGCACAATCGCCAAGTGGTCTCAAAACGCCGTTTACTGGATGTCCTCTATCAAAATCAAGACGCCGATCCCAATACCATCGAAGTCATTATGAGCCGCCTTCGAAAAAAACTGACACAAGCAGGCCAAGACAACCCCATTACCACTGTGCGCAGCCAAGGGTACATTTTTGAATACCAGGTAAGCTGATGAAAAACCCTCGCATGAAAGACAAGCTTCCCTCTCCTATACATAAACGCATCATATTAACCTCCGTTGTGATCATCTTTGCATTTTCGATTGTCTTGGGTTTGGTTTTAAGCCAGTTGTACAAAAAGAGCCAAATTACCCTTCATTCTATTGATTTACTTTCCGCTGTACCTGAGCTTGTCAGAGAGCTTCGCCATGACAAAGCCCATGAATTAAATCTTCCCCTGTACAACACAAACAAACCGCTCTCCCCTTCAAAGCAAACCGATTATTTGGGGTTCATCTGCCATAAAAATAAAACCTTGTTCTGGATGTCCGAGCACAGCCGAAAAAAAGGACTCGAAAACATTTGTCAATCTTTGCCGTCCTCTTTGCCTGAGCCTGAGCTTTTCTTTATCCATAACTTGCCTTACCTCGTCCATGAAATAACCTACGGTGCCCGCTCTTTCGACGGGACCTTTTTTGTGATAAGAGAAGCCAGCTTGCAACTCGAAAATTTAGCCACAATCAAACGAAAAACCTGGCTTTCTTTGGGCTTGTTATTTTTTATCGCCACCACCATGATTTATTCTGCTTCTTATTGGAGTTTTCGGCCCCTTCGAAAATTGGCCGATGAATTAAACGACATCGCGCAATCACAACAAGAACAATTAAAAGAAAAATACCCGCCAGAGCTTGAAGAAGTGACCGAAGCATTAAACCGAATGATCGCCCAAAGAAAAGAACAAACTCAACGTTACCGACACGCCATGGACGATCTGGCCCACAGCTTAAAAAGCCGTCTTGCCGCCACCAACGCCATCTTGGACGACAATACCTTAAACCGAGAAGGCATGACCCAGCGCATCATGGAGCAAGTGAGCCAAATGGATGAAATGGTGCAGTACCAACTTAAACGCGCCCTTTTAGGGCAACGTGGCTTGGTCCGTGAATGCACCCCTTTGCAATCAGAAATTGACAACCTCACCCGCCTTTTCACAAAGATTTATGCCGACAAACCCGTCACCTTAAAATTGTATCTTAAAGACACCCCGAACTTGCCCATCAATAAAGCCGACCTCACTGAGTTACTGGGGAATTTATTGGAAAACGCCTTTCGATTTTGTTTAGAGACCATTCAAATCAAAACCCAAGAAAACACAGAAGCTTTTTATCTCATCATCGAAGACGATGGACCGGGGGTTCCTTTTCCTTTTCAAGAGAGCATTTTTCAGCGTGGCGTGCGCGCGGATCAACGAAATCCAGGAACCGGTATCGGTCTTTCTGTCTGTGATGACATCATCAAAAGCTATGGGGGGAGCATCAAGGTGAGAACATCCGGCCTTGAAGGGGCGGCCTTTATTTTGCGCTTTCCAAAATAATCCCATCTCCCCTCTTTCTGGGAAGGAAATTAATCGAGACCCGTAAATTAATCGAGACACCCACGCAATTAATCGACGCAATTAATCGAATTAATCGAGACACCCATGATAAATCGCCGCTGTTAAATTGAATGTCAACGACAATTCAAAGCGCCTCACGGCTGATCATATCGATACCCGTCGCCTTTGA